>NZ_JACJES010000030.1:0-22847 GCF_014164175.1 Pseudoalteromonas sp. SG44-5
ATAGGCCAGCTATTGACGCGTAAATTCGCCTTGTTTTCACTGAAAACCTCTGGCTAGAGAAAATAAAATTAAATATAACGATGATTCAATATGTTAGTAAATCTCTTAACCAGAGTTCAGGTTAAGTACGGTGTGCTTGAGAAGTAAAGAGCGCATTTATTTCTTATATTTTTAGAGGTTTTATGGCTATAAAAAACACATCTACCCATTACAATAAACTCTCAATAATCCTGCACTGGCTAATGTTATTAGTATTAATTGCTGTGTATGCATCGATTGAACTACGGGTTTTATTTGATAAGGGCACAGAAACTCGCGATTTATTTAAAATGTGGCATTTTATGCTGGGGTTATCAGTTTTATTGCTTGTAACTATTCGGCTATTTATTCGTTTAAAAAGTGGTTCTAAACCATTAATAACGCCCAGTCCAGCAAAATGGCAAACCATGGCAGCTAGTATTACGCACATTGCACTTTATGCTTTTATGTTTGCAATGCCTTTGGCAGGTTGGTTTATGCTGAGTTTATTTGATGCGCCAATCCCTTTTTATGGTTTTGAATTACCCGCATTAGCGGCAAAAAACACTGATCTGGCAAAACAAATTAAATACCTACACGAAACAACGGGCGTACTTGGTTATTACTTAATTGCATTACATGCCAGCGCAGCACTTCTGCATCATTATATTATTAAAGACAATACACTTAAACGTATACTGTTTAAAAAATAACGGTTAGTAAAAATGCCGACTTATAATTTAAGTCGGCATTTTAATTATAAAAGGTATTATTTAATAACAGCATGTTGCAGCTTATTACCCAGTATTCCACCAAGCAGTAAAAAAATTAGGTAAATCCAACCTGACAATGAAAAGTTAGCGATAGGGGTAAATAATGCACCTACATTGCAGCCATTGGCAAAACGCGTACCAAACCCCATTAGTAGCCCGCCAAGTGCAAATAAAGCAAACTGTTTAGCTGAGTGGTTTATTTTAAATGAAAACGAAAATTTACCCATAAGCAGCACGGCTATTAATGTGCCTAACATTATTGCAAAGTTTTGTACCGAAATAGCATGATCAAAAAAGCCTGTAGTAAACATTACTTCGGGTCTTAGAGTATAGTTTGCAATATCGTTTGCGCTTATGCCAAGTTGCATTACAAGCTTACCAAACCATATGCCAAAAGGGGTAGAAGCGCCCCAGCCCGAACCAGTTGACGCCATCATTACACCAAATATAATTGCAATTACTAAAGCAGAAGTGCGCATTTCCCACATGTTTCCTATCCAGCGTTTATATGTGTGGGTGCTAAAAAATGTAAATTGTTGTGTACTGTTGTGTAATAACTGGTTTTGTCGGGCTATTTCACCGTCAACCCCTAAATAAGATCCACTTTTTTGTCGGTAGTTCTCATATTTTTTAGCCAGCACTACAACAATTAAAGCAAAAGCAATCGTAACTAAAATAGCAATAAAGTAGCCATTTAATGGCCCCCAACTAAACAAATCGGGCAGGTAAACACCTTGCCCAGCATAACTACTTGTAGAGATTACACTTTGCGTGATCCAGCTTTGCGTTGCTTGTAGCGGAAAGCCAAAAAACACACCTGCTCCAAAAAATACCAATGTTGTTAGTGCGCGTGGTACATCGCTTACCATTTCTACCATCATGCCGGTAGCACAGCAGCTCGACAAGCTCATACCGGCACCAAACATTACGCCACCAATAATCAGGCCTAAATTAATAGGGTTAACCCATAAGTTATAACTTGTTGAATCTGTATTTACTAATAAGCCAGCATTTATAATGGCAGTAATAACAAACATAAACATAAGAGTTTGCAATAGCTGTGTTGAGCCACGTCGGTATGCGCGATTAATGCTGCCAGCAAAACCAATTGAACCTTTCGCTAAGGCAAAACCCAAAGCTAAGCCTAGCAGTAGACGTAAAAACAGTGATGATGTTTCGAGAAATAGTGCCCCTAACAAAATAGATAAAATAGCAATAGCGCTACCTAGTATGGCTTGTTTTTTATTCACGTAAGTACCCAATAATTAATAATACAAAGCTGAAGTGTGAGTGAAGGGCGGATTATTCTATTGTGCTGCAAATAAGTCCAACGCTACCCTATAACTTGTTGGTATATATACGTCATTAATACTCTATGCTGTAAGCAAGTGAAGTAGTTGATTAAAAATATATGAGAGATTTAAAGCGGACTTAGGTAGGAGGTATTTTAAGTAAACATTTATAAAATAATATAAACACTCTATTTGCTAATAAAGTGTTTTATATTTGTGTTTTTAGTAATAGTGAGTAGCTTAAAAGTTGGCAAGCTCCTTAGCAGTGAAAGTTGCATTACTAATTACACCCGTTTTTTGAAACTTGATTCTGCCTTGCTGATCAAGCACCGTCATTATATTAGAGTGCTCTACCTCGCTATTCCCTATATTTTGATACTTAATGTTTAATGCTGCAGCTAAGCTGCGCACATCATCGGCTGAGCCTGTTAATAAGCTCCAATTATGTGCACTTAGTTTTCTGCTTTGGGCAAAGCTTTGTAATACCGTCGGGGTGTCTGTATCAGGAGTAAGCGAGACTAATATAAATCCAACATTGTTTTTTTCTTCATTACTAAGCTTATTTTCAATAGCTTGCATGGTCGACACAATAGTAGGGCAGGTATGCGCACAATGTGTGTAAATAAGGCTCACTATTTGCTTTTTACCACTAAAGCTACTTAATAAACGCTCGTGGCCATCTTGATCTAACCACGTATTATTTAATTGGTAAATCGAGTTTTGAGGAATGTTTTGAGCTGGAGCCTGTTTGCTATCTTTTGATGAAGCTTGAGCATAGGCTTGTAAGTAAGCCTGTGTGTAGGTTTGTGAGAAGCCTAGTGAGTAAGCGGCTGAGCTGGTTAATAATGCCGTAACAGTCCACATTTTAACAAATAGTGTTATCGATTTAAATTTTATCATTTTGATACTCCATTAAAAAACCACAATTAACTTAGTGCTGCGCTATTAAGCAAAAAGGGTTTATGCAGAACAACTAACTAAATGTAAATTTTGTTAACATTATTTAGTGTTGATTATTGATACTATCGAGTTTTAATAGCTGCACATCGTTTATTTGCACTATATAAATCATGTATAAGCACCCAAATGTAAAATAGTTGTTTTATTTTTGTTGAATGTGGTTTGCCTATTGTGCTAAGTTTTTAGCTGTTAAATATTTTCAAGTATCTAAAAATTAAAACTAATAATTTATATACTGACATTTACTTAACTACGCTATGAAGCATATTTATAAACAATGGAGAGTTATTAATGAGTGATGCAGCAACATTAAAAAGTGCAGACGAAAAGTTTTGTTCGGACTGTGGAGGCGTAATTAGTTTAAAAGCAGAAATTTGTCCTAAATGTGGGGTAAGACAAACAGCGCAACCTAATTCATTAGGTGGTACTGCGCCCAATGGTAAGAGTAAAATAGCTGCAGCATTGCTTGCGGTATTTTTGGGTGGTTTTGGTGTTCATAAGTTTTACTTAGGGCAAATTGGCTTAGGCTTTATTTATCTGTTGTTCTTTTGGACAGCTATTCCGGCGATCATTGCATTTGTAGAGTTTATTATTTTATTAACCATGAGCGATGAAGCGTTTAATAATAAGTATGGTTACGACTAAAACGTGTTTGACCTTCTAGGTTAAAGGTTATATTGCTTTAACTAACAATAAAAAACGCCAAAAGCATATATGTGCTTTTGGCGTTTTGTGTTTTAGCTAGTAAAGCTAACTAATGTATATTTAATTACTTAGTAGCCATTCACTCAATAAACGCACGCCAAATCCGGTACCGCCTGCAGATACTTCGTCTTTGCCTTTTTTAGCTAATGCATTGCCGGCTATGTCAATGTGTACCCAGCGAGTGTCACCAGCAAAATGCTCTAAAAAGCTTGCTGCGGTAGTTGCACCAGGGCCGCTGGAGCCAACATTGGTTAAATCAGCAATATCCGACTTTAAAGCATCTTTATACCCTAAAGGTAGGCGCCATAAGTTTTCGTTAACCTGTTTACCGGCTAAGGTTAATTGCGTTACTAATTTATCATCTTGTGAAAATACTGCCGCGTATTCATTGCCAACAGCACCTACTTTAGAGCCAGTTAATGTGGCTACATCAATCATTATTTCAGGATTAAAGTGCTTACGCGCATACCACATTGAATCGCTAAGTACCAAGCGGCCCTCTGCGTCGGTATTAAGTATTTCTACACTTAAACCTTCAGCGGTACGTACTACGTCGCCCGGTGCTACAGCAAATTGCGACACCATGTTAGCGGCCATACCCATCACTGCAACTACGTTTTTATCTGCTTTAGCAAGTGCCATTGCTTTTACAGTACCCAGTACCGCTGCTGCACCTGCCATGTCTGATTTCATTCGTGCAATAGATGCACCTGTTTTAATGCTGTAGCCGCCAGAGTCAAATGTAATACCTTTACCTATTAGGGCAATAGGTGCGTCGTTAGACCCTTTATAATGAGCAACTACAAGACGAGCGCCTTGTTCGCTACCACGGCCAACAGCTTCAAGCGCTCCCATACCTAGCTCTTTTAATTGGGCAGGCTCAAGTACGCTAATAGTAACGCCAAGAGACTCTAACTCTTTAGCTGCATTGGCAAAGTCGACCGGGGTCATGTGGGTAGCAACTTCAGAAGTTAAGTCGCGGGCCAAAAACACCCCAGCTTGAATGCTTTGTAGCAACTTATATGTTTTTTGTGTTTGCTTAGTGTTGGCAACATCAAATGTGTAACTAATAGTTTCTGTGCTGGCTTTTTGCTTATATTTTTCAAAGCGGTGGTCGCGTAAATTAGCACCGTGAGCAAAGTTAGCTGCTAACTCGGCATTGTTATTTAAGCCGGTTACGTCATCAAATATTACACTTGCGGTTGTTACTTTATTACCGAGTAAGCGAGCATGTATATTGCCACCTAATTTTGCAATACGGGCTTTATCTAGTTCTTTTTGTTTACCCGTACCTACCACTAATATACGATCATATTTACTGTTTTGTGGTGCTATAAGTTCGGCAACACTGGCGTAATCGCCTTTAAAGTTTTCAATGTCTATTACGCGCTGTAAATGCTGTTTAAACTCTTTATTAAGTGCTTTAAATTGTTTGTTTTTTCCATCTTGGCTATAAAATACGACTAATGTTTGTGCATCTTTGTTTATGTTTGATGAGAAAGTAAACTCAGCTGCGTGCGTACTCATACCAGCACAAAGCGCTATAGCTAAAGAAGAGGCTTTAATTATGTTTGTCATTGTTTGACCCAAAAGAATATAAAGCCCTGTTTTACCTTATTTTAGCCCAATAGGTTAAGCCCTATACGTTGAATCCGCAATTTCTAGCGATATGTAGCCTTAAAATTTAAACGAGCGCTATTACTTGAGATAAAACTTTAAATAAAATAGAGTATTACACAGCTAAAAGGGTTATTAATTTAAGCCGTTATACTTCCTTAATTGAGAAAATACAGTGCAAGCCAAAGAAATTCGTAACTTTTATATTAACGAAGAGCAATCTGTTTATTTGCTCTCACACCACGATGCTAAAAAGCATAGACAGTGGCTTAATATATGTATTAAAAAACTTACCTTACTTGGTTACGAAAATGTAGAAATGATTGGCTCAGGCGCTTTTGGTTTTGTTTTTGCGGGACACGACGATACCGGCTTACCTTGGGTATTTAAGTTTTCGCGTATTACGCTAGCGCAAAGTATACGCGACCGCCTAGAAGACGAAGCTTACATGCTATCGCAAATTAACAATCCACTTGTACCTGAATTTTATGCATTTGAACGAATTAAAAAACAAGGCATTTTAATGATGGCTCGCGCCATGGGCGAAGACCTTGAAAAAGTATCGTTGAAAAAAGGCCGAATTGGCGCTGCAAAAATTATGACGCTGGCAGTGCGACTCAGAAACGTGCTGCTCGATCTGCGCAATCATAATACGGGTATAACGGCGCAGCCTATTGTGCATGGCGACATTAAACCTTCAAACTTAGTATGGGACGAAGCCAGTGATGCACTATCGTTAGTGGATTGGGGAAGCTCGGTATACGCGCAAATAGATAGTGACGGTAACCCCATTGCCAGTAATTTTATGGATTTAATGTCGGCAGACCTAAGCACCACTAACGCACGTATGGGCGATGTTTACTTTATTGGTGAAGCACAAATGTCGGGAGAGCAATCATCTCCACGCTTCGATGAGCAAGGCGTAGCGGCAACCTTGTACGCCCTTGCTTCTGCACAGTCTTGTCGGTTTGGAGTAGACGTTATTCCGGCCAGCAGTTTAGGGCTACCAATAGAGCTGGCTAAAGTAATTGACGGTATGCTCTCTAAAAACAAACAAGTGAGAGATAGCGCAGGTGATTACTTTATGCGTAACATTACTAGTATGGCGAAAGCGTACCTACCTGAGTTACCTAAAAAAGTAGTTAAAGCCGCGATTCCGTTTTGGTTTAGTTATGACGAAGAGCCCGAAACCGTTGTATACAGTTCACGAAAGCAGTTTTTACGCCAAGCCGATCATAAACAGCAATTGCTTGATGTAAACGATGCCCAATTAGATCGTTACTACAAAGAGTTTTTGTTTGATACTGGAGATACCGAAAAAGCATTTTTAGCCTCTATTAGTCGTTTAGCAAAATATCCTGCCGTAGGCGGATTAAGCTTTCATTGGAAAGATGAGTCACTGTTTGTTGAATCATCGCTAATTTTGTATAACGAAACGTTAGCCGCTGCATTTACCGATGCGGTAAATAATACCGTAATGCTGGCACAAGCAATTAGCCAAAAAGGGCTGTTTAAATGTTGTTTGTTTGACGCACGTAAAACCATTCAGCTAGAGCGCGATAGAACAGGTGCTTTTAAGTTTGAAAGTTTACCAGAACTTGATTTTGAAACGGTGAATGTAAATGCCAGTGATGTTACCCGGCCACATTCTTACTTTGAAGATGGTAAAGATCCCGACGAGCAACTACAACTGCCAAAAAAAGTAATTAAATGTGTGTTTGAGCTAAATCAAATACACCACACTGGCTGCATTATTTTTGAAGCGCTGCCCGATAGGCTCAAAATACATCATTACTACCGGTTGCTCGATGCCAGTAAAGAGGATGAGTTTAGGCGGCTGCTTAATAAGTTGATGCAATACGCAGTTAATATTACCGACGTAGGGGTAGCCGGTTTTATGAAGTTACCTTACAAAAATACTCGTGAGTTTAGTTTGTGCGAGCAGCAGAGCAATCATTACTATCCTAAAAACCCAAAAATGACACTTTAAATATGGCAAATTTACACACTCTGCTGGCATGCAATAAACGTTAAATATAAAGTTAGGTGATATGGCTAAATTAAAACCGATAATTACGCTGCAAAGCTACGGTATTTACTCAACATGGGATAACGAGAGTAAAGCATTGCCGCAAATAGAGCAATTTACTACCGAGGTCATCGCTACTCTTGATGTTGAATTTGGTTTGATCATAAATATTAAAAAAGCCAAAGGCGAAAAATTACATTACACCATTTATCATCCTAATATACCCGATGATGAAGGCGACATAATGCCTCCTTTTTCCGGAGTGGTGTATGTTAAAGACAGCGACTGGCATTTTTATTTAGGTGATACTTTATGGCCACCAATTAATAATAAACTTGGTAATTGGCGCATGACCATAGAGTACAATGGCAAACTTATAGCGGATAAAACATTTAATGTAGCACTGCCTACAGAGCGCTCGGCTGTGGAGTTTTGGCAAGATAGGGGATACAAGCCACTAAAGTAAAGTTTATATCTTTGTTGCTGTTAACTTATAGGGTATGAGTAAAAAGGCGTAATAAAAAAGCCGGCAATGCCAGCTTTAATAATGAGTGGTTTAACCTTGTGCTTTAGTTGCCCCAAGGATTAGTTGAGCTAACACGCTGTTTACGGGTACGCGCACGTTGCTTAGTCTCTTTTTTCTCCATAATACGCTTTGCATCAGTAAAGCTTAACTCACACGGCTCACCAGGTTTATGATCAGCAGGGATCACGCGATCACGTGGTGGCAGTTCGTATTGCACATCATCAGGACGTGGTAAGTTTTTAAGGCGATACAAATAAAAGTTATCTACTTTTTCTTGTGCCCACTGTGTTTTACGTAAAAATTTAACCGCCGATTTAATATCAGGATTATTTTTAAAGCAATTTAGCTGTAAATAAGCGTATAGGAGTTCCCACCCATATTGTTCAACCAGCTCTTCAACCACTTGTTCTAATTTTACGCCTTGCAGTGGGTTATTACTGAAAAGTTCTTGGTTGCTCATAGGTGTTGCCTCGTTATTAAAATACAAAGTGTATTATAAATTTAATAACGAGGCTTTAACAGTGTAAAAAGCTTAACTTTGGCAATTAACTACAACACGGCCGCGAATTTTACCTTTCATAAGCTGCTCGGCGTTATCAATTACTTGTTCAAGCGTTATTTCAGTCGATATTTTATCAAGGTAATCAGCTGCTACTAAAGATGCTAAACGATCCCATGCTTCAATTCGGTCGGCTTTTGGGCGCATTACGCTATCAATGCCTATTAATCGAATGCCACGTAATATAAATGGTGCTACAGAGCCAGGTAAATCCATACCTTGTGCAAGGCCACATGCGGTTACAACACCTCCATATTTTAATGAGGCGCAAATATTAGCTAAAGTATGGCTACCTACTGAGTCTATAGCTGCGGCAAAACGCTCTTTTTGTAGCGGCTTACCTGGGTTTGAAAGCCCATCACGATTAATTACATTTGCTGCTCCTAGCTCTTTTAAATAATCACTTTGCTCCATTCGTCCAGTAGCTGCGGTTACATTGTAGCCAAGCTGATTTAGTAAATATATTGCAAAACTACCTACGCCACCATTGGCACCGGTTACCAGCACTTCGCCTGAATCGGGTGTTATGCCTTGTTTTTCGAGTGCAATTACACTGAGCATAGCGGTGTAACCCGCAGTGCCAACTTGCATAGCTTGTTTAGGTGAAATGCCAGCAGGCAAGGGGATTAACCAATCGCTATTAAGTGCTGCTTTTTGAGCAAGCCCACCCCAGTGTTTTTCGCCTACACCAAACCCATTTAAAATTACCTTATCGCCACTTTTAAATTCATCGCTGGTGGAGTGGCTCACAGTGCCTACTAAATCTATACCCGGCACCATAGGAAAACTGCGTACCACAGGCCCTTTTCCGGTTATTGCTAAGCCATCTTTATAATTTAAAGTGCTGTATAGCACATCAATAGTGACATTTTCATTCGGCAGGTCACTATTCTTAATGCTGCTTAAAGAGGCGCTGTAGTTATTATCATCTTTATTAATAACAATGGCTTTAATTGGGTTACTCATGGGATATCCTTTTAGACCGATCGTCTTTTAATTGGTAAAAAAAACGCATTAGGTTAGTAATGCGCGTAAAAACATTTCTGTATACAAAGTAAGTGGAGTATTAGACTTAGTGAGCTTGGCACGCATAACCGCACCCTCCCAACCAATCCAAAAGTACTCACTCATTAATGGGGTGTTTACACTGTTGGCAATTGTACCTTGCTGCTTTGCTTGGTTTAAACACACCTCTACCAAGTTTTGCCAGCTAGTATAACTTTGCAATAAGCGGGTTTTAAATTCGTCACTTAAGTGATTCAGTTCT
Source organism: Pseudoalteromonas sp. SG44-5 (assembly GCF_014164175.1). Lineage (NCBI taxonomy): Bacteria > Pseudomonadati > Pseudomonadota > Gammaproteobacteria > Alteromonadales > Pseudoalteromonadaceae > Pseudoalteromonas > Pseudoalteromonas sp. SG44-5. Next base: position 9,747 of record NZ_JACJES010000030.1, read on the forward strand.
TGATTTAAATTGCCTACTAAACAGCCACGCTTATAATCGTACTTCTTCATCCCTTTAATGGCACTTTGGGTAAAGTTGACTATTCGCTCCAGCGGGGGCACGTCACTTTGTTGTAAATAATGATTAAGTTTGGCAATAAAATAACTGTCGTAAGCATCAACAAGGGCAATACCGTACGCTTCTTTACTTTTAAAGTAATGATAAAAAGAGCCTTTAGGTACGGCTGCTTTTTTTAATATGGTATCGAGGCCAGTTGCGCTAAAACCAAACTCGGTTAGTGTTTCTAGGCCTGTGCGAATAAGTAACGCTTTGGTATCGGCGTTTTCTCTGGCTACTTTGGGTGGGCGGCCACGCCTTACTGGAGTTGGTGTGTTTTTGTTCATACAACATATTAGACCGATCGACTTTAAATAATCAAGCATTAATTGTGTTGTTTATTAAATAAGCTAAATAAAATTTAAAATAATTAAAAAATAGACTAGATTAATTTGGAACTAAGGCTAAATTAGCCGGTCACAATATATACACAACAGTGTAATAAAACGATTTTTTAATCGTGTTTTTAAGTTAGATTAAACCGGTCAATACAGTGCAAGTACGACCACTTACTTTTTAAAAAGCTAATTCATCATTGCATCAGCAGCTTAGTTAAAGTCAAACTAATTAATTGCTTTTATAATTTGAATTAACCTTTTTTATTAGCTATTCATTACATGTAGATTTCACTAATGCTACAAAATATATAAATACAAAGGTGAGGATATTACCGATGAAGAGACAAAAAAGAGATCGTTTAGAGAGAGCACATTCTCAAGGATTTAAAGCAGGTTTAGCAGGTCGCTCTAAAGAGCATTGTCCCTATCAACAAGTTGATCCAAAATCAGAATGGTTAGGTGGTTGGCGCGAAGCAATAGATAATCGTAATATTTATAAAACATAGTATATAACTGAATTTAAGCAAAAATGCCTCCAAGTGGAGGCATTTTTGTATGTGTATTTTAATTATTAACAGTTAATTAAAATGCACTGGTATCTTGAAATAGACCCACTTTTAAATCTTTCGCTTCGTAGATTACACGGCCATCTACTTCTACCGTGCCATCGGCAACACCCATAAATAATTTGCGTTTAATTACGCGTTTCATTACTAGGCGGTAGGTTACTTTTTTAGCGGTTGGTAAAATTTGGCCGGTAAATTTAACTTCACCCACACCTAGCGCACGGCCAAGACCTGGACCGCCAGACCAACCTAAGTAAAATCCAACTAACTGCCACATAGCGTCTAAACCTAAGCAACCGGGCATTACAGGGTCACCTTTAAAATGGCAGTCGAAAAACCATAAGCTAGGGTCAACATCTAGCTCAGCAACAATTTCGCCTTTACCATGTATTCCGCCATCGGCAGTAATAGAGGTAATGCGGTCCATCATTAACATATTGTCGCTTGGTAAACGGCAGTTACCTTCACCAAACATTTTACCTTCACCACATAGGATCAAGTCTTCTTTTGTATAGCTATTTTTAGGTTCCATAACACTTATCTTCGCTTATAAATTGCCAACTACTTTAGCGTACACTTGTACGCTGAACAACTCGGATCAGTTAAAAAAGCTAAATTTAGCAGGTTTTTTAATCAATCGATTGGTGTAATTGATTTTAGCCTGATTAAACCGCGCAATTACAATCATAAATCATTATAATTACCGCTGACTTTTAACCTGTTTAAAGGAAATTTATGATCCTTTTTGTTAACTCACTAACAGTGATAGATTTTTCTTACTTGTGTAATAAACGCGGCGCAGTTGGCGAGAGCTGGATTGTTGATTTAACTTTGCATGGCAAACTAAACGATGAGTCTATGGTATTAGACTTTGGCTTAGTTAAAAAGCAAATTAAAGGCATTATAGATGAGTGTATTGATCATCGTTTAGCTGTACCTAATAATCTAAATGGCGTGGTTAGCGAATTTAGCGACCATAAAACATTAGATTGTACATTTGGTGATAACCACCATTTGGCGATGAGTGCTCCACATCAAGCTTATTGTATGATTAACGCAGATGAAGTAACTATTGCATCGGTTACAGATTTTTTAATAGCGACTATTTTGCCACAACTGCCAGATAATATAGAAAAAATTGAGCTGTCATTGAAGCCAGAGCATAATCAAAGCTATTATTACCATTACAGCCATGGCCTTAAAAAGCATGATGGTAATTGCCAACGTATTATTCATGGGCATCGTTCTCAAATTGGTATTAGTTTAGATGGTATTTCTATGCCTCGCCTGCAAAAAGAATGGTCACAAAAGTGGCAAGACATTTATCTAGCCACCGCTGAGGATCAAATTAAGGCAGACGAGTTACAACACGTTAGCGCAAAAGCTGGCGATGTATGTTTTGCATATACTTCAGCGCAAGGCTATTTTGAAATGGCTATTAGCGAATCGCGTTGCGATATTCTACCTAGCGATACCACGGTTGAATGCATTGCAGAATACTTAGCGGGTCAGGTAAAAGCACAATATCCTGAAAAAGCGGTAAAAATAACGGCCTACGAAGGAGTAGGCAAAGGGTCTATTAGCCATGCTTAAAACATTATTAGCAGCCGTGTTAATTTCCTCTACTAGCTTAAGTGCAATGGCACTTGAGCTAAAAGGGCAATTAACTCAAGGCGGTTTAGTAACCGGTAATATTAGCAACGCGCAGTCGGTTAGCTTTAACGACAAAACACTTAAGCTTTCGAGTAAGGGGGATTTTGTATTTGGCTTTGGCCGCGATGCACCAACAAATCACACACTTAAATGGGTTGATAAAGCTGGTGTTGAGCACAGTGAAAGCCTAGTAATTACTAAGCGCGACTATCAAATTGATAAAATTACCGGCGTTGCTAAAAAATATGTATCGCCGGCTAAAGAACTCAGCGCACGTATAAGTAAAGAGGCTGCTGCGATTAGAGCTGCACGCCAGGTTAATTCTGACCTATTGTACTTTTTAGATCCTGTGCTAAAACCTGCACAAGGGCGTATATCTGGGGTGTATGGTAGCCAACGTTATTTTAATGGCGAGCCACGCAGACCACATTTTGGCTTAGATATAGCCAATAAAACGGGGACACCTGTGTATGCACCTATAAGTGGTACAGTGGTGTTTTCGCAGCCGGATATTTATTATTCAGGTGGCACACTTATTTTAGACCATGGCCACGGCGTTACCTCTACTTATATTCATTTAAGTAAGCTTGATGTAAAGCTGGGCGATAAAATTGAGCAAGGTAGTAAAATAGCTGAAATAGGTGCAACAGGGCGGGTAACAGGCCCGCATTTAGATTGGCGTTTTAACTGGCAAGGTGAACGCCTTGATCCGGCCTTATTAATGCAAAACAAATTAGCTAATAAAAAGTAGATACTATGACACAAGTAGAGCGCGATGCTATTATCGCGCAACGTATTAAAGATTCCACCACATCGGTAACTAAAACAGTGTTTCCGGGGCGAACTAATCACCACAACACTTTATTTGGTGGCGACGCTTTAGCTTGGATGGACGAGGTTGCTTTTATAGCGGCAACGCGTTTTTGCCGTAAGCCTTTAGTTACCATTTCATCAGATCGAGTAGACTTTAAAGAAGCTATTCCTGCAGGTACTTTTGCTGAACTTATAGCAAAAGTAGTGCATGTAGGTAATACCAGTTTAAAGGTTGATGTCGATATACTTCTAGAAACTATGCATAATGACAACAAGCATTCTGCTATTAGTGGCAGCTTTACCTTTGTTGCAGTAAATGATGATCACCGACCAACTCCTGTGGTTTGCGATAAAATGATTTATGGTTTTGACAAGTAAACATTAGAATAAAGTATTTTAATGTTATTAAAAATAAGCACTTTAAGTAGTGCTTATTTAAACACCACCAAAGAACACATCATACTAATTAATTGCAAAAGATAAAGCTAAACAGCAGAGTCAATTTTAATAAAAATTATCAAGGTGGGAGGTCGATAACCTAATCTATTATTAGGTTATCGTTTAACATTACTTAGGTTAAAGCACCATGGCGGCTATCCAGCCAAATATTAATAACGGTATATTAAAGTGAATAAAGGTAGGCACTACTGAATCCCAAATGTGGTCGTGCTGGCCATCAGCATTTAGCCCGGAAGTTGGCCCAAGTGTAGAGTCAGAAGCGGGGGAGCCTGCATCACCTAACGCACCGGCCGTACCCACTAAAGCAGCAGTGGCCATAACCGAAAAGCCCAGCTCTAAACATAAAGGAACAAATAAAGTAGCTATAATTGGTACGGTTGAAAATGAGCTACCTATACCCATGGTAATAAACAATCCAACTAATAAAATAACCGCTGCCGCAATGGGTTTATTCCCAGCAAATAACTCTGCTCCACTGTGTACTAAACTAGCCACATGACCTGTTGCTTGCATAACAGCTGCAAACCCTTGAGCAGAAATCATTATAAAACCAATCATTGCCATCATAGCGACGCCTTTACTAAATACGTCGCCATTATCTTCCCATTTAACGATGCCGAAAACGCTAAAAATCATTACACCCACTAAGCCGCCTAAAATCATTGAACCGCTAGCGTTTTGCGCAATAAGTGAAGCAAGTACAGCAAACAGGCCAACTAACATTACCTTTTTTGGGTTTTCTACCGTGGTTTCTTTACTTTCTATGGTAAGCGGTAGCGCTGCGTAGTCGCGACGTTTTCTGTAACTAAAAAATATTGCAATTAATAAACCTGCAAACATGCCCAAAGCCGGAATTATCATTGCCATAGGAACTTGGGTATTTATTATTTCTAAACCGTTATCCACTAAATTTTTATGGAGTATTGAATATAAGTAAATACCACCAAAGCCATACGGTAGTACCATATAAGAAGTAGCTAAACCAAAAGTTAAAATACAAGCTATTGCACGTCTATCCAGCCTAAGTTTATTAAAAATTACCAGCAGCGGTGGAATAAGAATAGGAATAAAGGCGATATGAACCGGCACTAAGTTTTGCGATGAAATGGCGCAGATCATTATTATAAATAAAATAAAATAACTGAGCAGGGTTTCACTGCCACTTTTTTGTGCATTAACTTTAGCTAATAATTTTGCGGCTAAAATACGTGTTAAACCTGACTTAGAAATAGCCACTGCAAAAGCGCCTAACATGGCATAACTTAGTGCTATTTCAGCACCTGCCGACAATCCCGAATTAAAGGCGTCTATACTTTCTTTTAAGCCCAAACCAGCGGTTAAACCAGCAACTAGGGCACTTATTATCATTGCAACAATAACATTTACGCGGACCAAGGTAAGCCCAAGCATTAATAAAACGCCTATAACAACCGCATTCATAGATTTCTCTGTTTCGTAGATTTAATTAATTTTATCAGATATTTTGCCTGAGTTTTACGTTCTTTATTAAATGGTTTTTTAGCATAGCGTACTTGGTTAAATAACTGACTAAACTCGAGTAATTGTTGCTCAACATGCGGCGCTTGCGATGCTAAGTGTTGTAATTGTTGAGTAGGCGTTAAATGATCGGCTATCTTAAGTTTACGTTTTTTAGCCCAATTTATAAGTTGTTCAAACTCTTTAACCATAGGAGCTAATTTAGTAGCGGGCTTAGGCCAATTTAAATAAACAAAATAACTAACAAAAGTTAGCCCTAAAATAACAATTACAGCCAGCGGTACCAGCCAAATATTTTTGCTGCCAAAAATAGACTTTAAAAAGTCGTTTTGTTTTTCATCATCAAAACCAAGTACCCAGCTAGACCACTTATAATCTAAGTTTTCTAGCTCTAGTCTTAGCCAATTAATAGCTGCAAAGTTACTTAAACTGACCAAACCAAAGTCGAGATTGCTTTTAAACTCATTATTTAATTCATTATTTTGTGAAAGCGATCCTGTAAGTCTATCGGGAGCAACCACCGCTGTGGCATCAAATATTTGCCAGCCTTCATTATCTAAATACACTTCTACCCATGCATGTGCATCATATTGGCGAACAGATAAAGTATTATTATCTGTATTAAGCTCACCACCTAAATAGCCACTGACAACTCTTGCCGGTATACCCGCACTTCTAAAAATATAAGCTGCGGCACTGGCATAGTGGCCACAAAACCCACGTTGTTGCTCAAACATAAACTGATCAATAGTATTGTTGCCGCTCATTGGCGTCGGGTTAAGCGTATAACTAAATTTTTCGTCTATAAAGTACTGTAGTAATGCATTGTAAAAATCACGGTCGCTGGTTAAGTTTTGTTTTAAATTATAGGCAAGGGCACTTGCTTTGTTATTGTCGTTATTTACTAAGTGTTTGTAGTGTTTAGTTTGCCACTGTAATAAAGGAGCATTTGTTAGTGCAGAGCTACTTGCTGTGTATTGCACACTTTTAGCTTGGTAATTTTTTTTACGCAGTAAGCCCAGTGAGTCACTCTCTACGTTATCGTTATTACTGGTTGCAAAGTTGAGCCCATATAACCACTTTTGACTCGAGGGCTCGGCAATAATCGAATAGTCGTATTTTGTTAAACTACTAACTTGTTGCGTTTTAGTTTGAGTTACGCTGTTATGCTTTAATAAATTGGAAGTGAGCCACGCATTTCCGTTAAACTCATCGTGTACTAAGGCTCGCCAATACAGGGGAGCTTCAGGTGCTAGAACATTAAATTTAGATCTAAACACCAGTTCATCTGAATTAGATAACTTGGCAATATCAAACGGATCTATTTGCTCAGACAAACCTGTTTTAGCTAACTTTGGCCCAGGTAGTTGCCAAAATGCCGGCATTTTTGGTAAAAATATTAATAAAAATACCGCCAGCGGTAATGCCAATAATAGTAATTTACCGCTTTGTTTAGATGCGACTTTTAAATTATGTTTTGATTCTAACAAGCCTAGTACGGCAAAATTTAAAATGTACAAACTACTCACTACTAAAGTAGTTAAAATACTTTGGTTAAATAAATAAACCGCCGAAAGCGAAAAAAATGTCAGCGTAGTTATTACATGATAATGCTTTTTAGTTTTCGCCTGTAACAACTTAAATAAGCTTGAAAGCAACAACATAGCCACAAATAAAATAACCGTGTCGCTAAATCCCACACTAAAAAGCATTAACCCTAAAGCAAGTGCTGCTAAAGCGTTAGCCAACCAGGCATTAGGTTTAGTTTTATTACTTATGGTTACATAAAAGTTCCACGCACAAAGTAGCGCTAGTACACTAATAAATACAATTGGTAAGTGAGCAATAAAAAACACGACTAAGCAGCTGTATATAAAACACAGTGAATAATTTATTACTTTTATGTTTTTTATTGCCGTCACTTTGTATAACCATTAAATGTACTAAGTGATTCTAAACAAAGTGTTTTATGTTGCACACCTAGGTTGGTAGCTATTATTTTACTTGGTAGTTTTAGCATAAAGGGGGTGTTATTCTCTGTTGCTTCACATACTAAAAAGCACAGCTGGTTTAAGCGTTGCTCGGTATCGCCATGCATTAAATCAAAATCAAATAATGCATCAGCAGCTTTAAAATCAACAAACTCTTTAACTAATAACTGCTGTGTTTTAGCAAAATGTTTCCAAGAAATTCTTTGCAATCCCATTTCAGGCAAGTGCGGTATTAATGTTTCAAACTCTTCACTACCGAGTTGTTTGGCAATACTGTTTTCGGCTTGATCGGCTAGACTATTTATCTGAGCGTCACTAAACACCTTTTCAAGTGAAGGGTAAATATAAACACTTGATTGTAGTTGAATGTAGCTCCAAACAGTGATCAAGCCAAAGGGATAATTACTGGCAATTTTTATTCGCTGTAGTGAGTAACATCCGCGTTTGTTATAGGGTAGTGGTAAGCTTAGCATTTGGGCTGTATTGGTTATTTCATCATGATCAATTTGCGTTTGTTGATCGCCTTGATAAATTAGCATCACAGATTGGCAAATCGAGGGGCTTTGTACAGCAAACTGAACTTGTGGATTTTGTGGTGCAAAGCTCGAAAGTGAATTTTTAAAAGTAACAGTTAGGCCTTTTGCATTGCTGTAACCCAGTAGTACAGCAATAATCATTACCACAAACATTAAATAAGCCATGATCAAAATTAAGTTGTTTTGATAGTTAATCCCCATCACAAAATTTAAAATAGCTACACTAATAAAGTAGCAGCCAAGGGCTGATGGAAAAACATAAATAGTTTTGTGTTCAAGTGTAATTGACTGTTTTAAATGTTTATTTTTTAATAATTTATTAAATATGGCACGTTTAAATGACTTAAATAAAGCAGGGCGCTTAGCTTTTTTATTTGGCATAAATGCTATACCGGAACCATAACAGCTTTTAATATTTGCATAACTTGCGCTTCGCCCGACTCATTGTGTAACCCTAAACGGTGCTGACAAACACTGGCAAAAACTGCTTGCACATCTTCAGGCATAACATAGTCACGACCGTCAATATAAGCCCATGATTTAGCAGCTTTTGCTAATGCCATGCTAGCGCGTGGCGATAACGATGCAGCAAAATTATTACTTTCGCGTGTATAATTTACCAATTCAATAATATAATCAATTACAGGATTACTAAGTGTAATATTGCTAATTTGAGTTTGAATTTGAGCTAATTGTTGCTCAGTAATACGTTGTGGTAGCTGGGTGTAGTCACGCTTTTGCATATTTAGTAACAGCCTTTTTTCGGCTTCTTTTGGCGGAAAACCAAGGCTAATACGCATTAAAAAACGATCCAGCTGCGACTCAGGTAAAGGGTAAGTACCTGATTGATGTAATGGATTTTGTGTAGCAATAACAAAAAATGGGGTAGGAAGAGAATACTTTTTACCATCAACAGTAACTTGTTGTTCTTCCATTGCCTCAAGTAAGGCGCTTTGTGTTTTAGGTCCCGCTCTGTTTATTTCGTCTGCTAAAACAACTTGGCTAAAAATAGGCCCTTTATGAAAGCTAAAACTGTGTTCATTACTATTAAATACATTAGTACCTAATATGTCGGCTGGGAGTAAGTCGCTGGTAAATTGTATCCGTTGATACGACAAGCCTAAAACGGCTGCTAAGGCATGCGATAACGTTGTTTTACCCATGCCAGGTAAATCTTCAATTAGTAAATGGCCTTCACTAAATAAGCAGGTGAGCGCGAGCTTTATTTGTTGTTTTTTACCAAAAATAACATTAGATAAATCATCGATAATTGCACTAACAGAACTTTGCATACTAACCTTAATATTATTCAATGAGCTCTAAACGCTTCATTACTGTATCTACTTTTTGTACATTAAACGGTTTTGCTATAACCCCTTTAGCACCAAGTTCCCACGTATTTTCTACATTTTCGAAACTGTTATGGCCAAAGCAAATAACAACATGAATATGCGGATAGCAATTATTTATATAAGTTAAAATATCACTACCTTCAGAGTCAGGTATTTCGACATCTAAAAATATAACCTTTGGGGACTTTTCGCTAAGCAGCGGTTTTGCACAATCAAAATCTTCACACTCAAGAATATCTTCATAACCAAGATCCGTTAAAATTTGGTTTAGATAGTCGCGACTGTTTTTTGTATCATCAATAATTAAAATAGGTTCTAGTGGGTGCACAAATTCCATATGTTGTTACTTCTATTATTAATACCATTTGAGTACTTTCAATACTAAGCTAACCACCTCATAAGCTCAAGATAGTAACTAAAAAACAGTCATTAATAACTGATTTAAATAATTTTTTGCTACTTTGTCGTTTTATTAAATAACCTCCGCGCATTACTTATCCTTTAATATTGTAAAAATTTACGTTGCAAGTGATTTACGTTTAATTAATAAAAAACAAATTAACAATTATGGTGCTTTAACTTACTGATATAATTGACTTATTATTGCAAGGTAACGCATTGTGAATTTTTTGTTATTTAAATAGTTGACGTACGAACTTCTTGCTGGGATTATGACCACAAGAAGGGCTTATGCCCATATTGTAATTTAGCACTATATAACTCAAGCCAAACGCAGAGCTTATACAACCAAAGAAGCATATTTATGAAAGCTAAACATGTATTAACACTAACGGCAGCAATAGCAACTTATAGTAGCCAGGTACACAGCAACGATTTTAATTTAGGGTTAGAATTTAAAACAAATCACTTATGGCATGGCTCAATTGTAACGCCAGGCCCAATGGTTGCTGGTGAATTAACTTATAAAACGGCGGATAATAAAATCACCTTAGGTTTATGGGGTGGGACCTCTTTTGATGGTGAGTATCAGGAGTTTACTTATTTTGCTTCTTATAAGTTTTCAAAGCAGCTGTTCATTGAAATTGTTAATCATGGGAACCACTCGTCGATTAATAATGTAGATATTTTTGACTATTCAAGCGATCCGGATAAAACCGGAAACTTTATTGATGTCGGTCTTGGTTATACCTTTGCGGGCGAAATGCCATTATCACTTTACTACTCAGTAATAGTTCAAGGAATAGATACCTATTTAGATGAAAGTTCAGGAAAAAACAAACAAGCTTACACTAACTATCTTGAAGCTAGCATGCCCGTGTGGAAGGGTAATGAAATAGATGAGCAAGTCGCTGTATTTATTGGTGGTGCTTTTTCTTTTTTAGATCAGCAAAACTTTTATGATGATAACGCTAATATAGTTAACTTAGGTTTTACTTACTCCAAGAGCTTACAAATATTAGAGTATAATTTTCCTATATCGGCAACAGCTATGTGGAACCTCGCGCAAAATAAAGGTGCATTACAGGTCGCATTTACGTTTTTATAATTTTTATAGCTGTGGCCATAACTTGCACTTAGCTGTAATAGAAAAAATATGTTGTGAGCAATTAGAAAGCGTTAACTTGATTTCTATTAGTGCAATAACATGAAAATTCGACACTTTTATTAAATGAATGGTATATTTAGAGGCCTAATAACAATTAAATAATTCGTTCAATTAACAAAAATATTTTGCTGTTAATCAATTTTAATAGTCTATTTATTTTGATTTTAAGAGGTTTCAGTGGCCAAGCTATCTAATACAGAAATTAGAAAACTCGATGACGCAGCAAGAGCAGGGTGGTTGTATTATGTTGCAGGTAAAACACAAGACGAAATAGCTAAAAAGCTTAATACCTCACGCCAATCGGCACAAAGAATGGTAGCGCTATCTGTTAGCCAAGGATTAATAAAAGTAAGACTCGATCATCCTATTGCTAAATGTATGGATTTGGCTGAACAAATTAAAACACGTTTTGGTTTGCTCTCTTGTGATGTAGTCCCTAGTGATCCGTCAGAACCTTCATCTACATTAGGTTTGGCACAAGCTGGTGCGGCTGAAATAGAACGCCATTTAAAATCACCACAACCAAAAGTTATTGCAATGGGAACTGGGCGAGTTTTACGCGCATGCGTAGATGAGCTGCGAACACAAGATTGCCAACAACATAAAATAGTTGCCATGTTAGGCAATATGGCATTAGACGGATCGGCATCGCCATACGATGTAGTAGTAAGAATGGCGGAACATATAAATGCTAAACATTACCCAATGCCGTTACCTGTTTTGCCACGCACCATTGAGGAAAAGCTGCAACTGCATTCACAGCAGAATGTTGCTAGTAATTTAAAATTAGCCACGAATGCAGATGTTACATTTGTAGGCGTTGGTAATTTAGGATTAAATTCGCCACTTCATAAAGACGGTTTTGTAAGCCTTGACGAACTCCAAGAGTTACAACAGCAAGGTGCTGTAGGAGAAATGATAAGCTGGGTGTTTGATAAGAATGGTAAGTTATTAGATTGTAATGTTAATCAGCGAGTAGCAAGTACGCCATTAAAAGTTAATTCAGATAAACAAATTTTTGCCATAGCTGCCGGAGAAGAAAAAATATTAGCCATTTTAGGTGCGCTAAGATCTAAAATGATTAGTGGGCTTATTACTAACGAATACACGGCCGAGCGTTTACTAAGTATTGAGTAACTTATATTTTAAATGAAATCCTGAAATATAATATTCCATGCATTAGATTACATACATTAGAAAATATTAATTAAATTTAAATGTACCAAACTGAGAATAACTAACTTAGATAAAAACCTCTTTAATGTCCGATACCGTCTAGTATTGGACATTGCAGGGCTAATAAAGAGAATATATAGCACTCCTTATTAATACATATATAACTACCTATAATTTATATTACAGCATGAAGTAAAAGGGGTGAAAACCCCTTTAGTTAAAGGTGCTTAGTTTGTTAGTTGATATTGACATCTTGACAGCTAACCACAGTATTTATCCATGCTAGTTTTTGTTAAACGGATTTGCTCTTTTAAATATTCAGAACTCCAGTATTGACAAAGGTCAGATTTCTTTTTTTTATCATTTATTTTTTCTATTTCGCGTGAAAAATACAATCTAGCTTGATTTCTATCAGTAATACCAAGATTAAATAAATCAAAGGTAAGAGATGGTGAGTCATCTTTATTAAAATCACTTATAAAAATAAACTTATAAGAAAATAACAAAGTTAACCCCGCAAGCGTAATGGTTACATACAGTAAAAAATACCTCATTAAATTTAACTCCCTGTTTTTTCCGATATTTCACCAATTATCTGAAGCAAACTTTCCTGCAAATCAAATAAATATTTATCTTGAGCTTTAGAATCCTCTTTAAGCTTTTTATACATTGATTCATTAGTTTTAGCAGACCACTTATATCGATGGACTAACTGCACATCAGAAGCACGTACACCACCCCAAGGTGTAGTCATTGTATGATCGTGTATAGATATTTTGCAATCAGCCCAAGGACCAAAATCCGGAAGGTAACCCCTATATATTATATTTAAGAGCATCTCTACAGGCTTGCTTGCCTTACCTGCTTCAACATATCGCCTTGCTTGCCTTTCACTAACGCCAAGTTCTTTAGCTCCTTTTGCATAGTCATAACCAAATAAAGAAAGAAACTGTTTGTGAAATTCTGATTTAAACATTGTGATTAATACTCCTTTTTAAAAAATCACAATGCAAAATCGGCATAAGTGTTAAATTTTCGCTCCCCCCCTATTAGTATA
>NZ_JACJES010000031.1:0-21675 GCF_014164175.1 Pseudoalteromonas sp. SG44-5
ATACCTGATACCTGATACCTGATACCTGATACCTAGAGCCTAATGCTTTTTCGCATACGCTTCGGCTTGTTTCCAAACGCGTAGTGTATTGCCGCTTAAAATCTTTTTAATGTCGGTATCACTGTAGCCCCTGTCCATTAAACCTTGTACTAGGTTAGGATAGCTAGATACGTCTTTTAAGCCAATTGGCAGCGAATCGCCAACACCATCATAATCAGAACCAATACCTACATAATCAATACCAATTAGCGCAACTACGTGATCAATATGATCAAGCACCTGCTCGAGGCTGGCAAATGGGTAGGGGTTTTTAGCGCGGTATGCAGCATCAAAATCATTACTTAATTTGGTGCCTTCTTTTTTTGCAGACTCTTTTGTACTTTTTAGCTGCTTGCCCCAACTACCTGCTTTAGCGGTAACAAAGCTTGAGCCAAAGTTAATTTGAATAACTCCGCCATTCTTTTTCAGCGCCAGTAGCATGTCGTCATTCATATTACGCTCAAAACCGGGTGTGTATTTGCGTAGCGATGAATGCGAGGCTATAACGGGTGTTTTAGAGAGTTCTATTACCTGATAAAACGCATCATCAGAAATGTGCGAAACGTCGATTAACATGCCAATGTTGTTCATTTCAGTAACTAGCTTTTTACCAAAAGGGCTTAAGCCTTTCCATTTACGGCGAATGTCGTATGACGAGTCAGAAATATGATTGCTTTGCGAATGAGCAAGGGTAATATAACGCACACCACGGTCGAAAAAGTGTTGTAGATTTTTCATATCACCTTCAATAGGTGAGCCATTTTCCATGCCCATAGCAATCGAAAGCTTACCTTGCTTAAACTGCTCTTCTATATCGGCAGTTGAGCTGGCAATTGCAAATTTGTCGGGTGCACGTTGTGCGATTGCTTCCATACTATCAATAAGTAAATTAGCAAGTTGATAGCTTTTACCTTTGCCTTCAAATTCTAAGTGAGCAGGAATGTAAATCGACATAAATGGGGCATTTAAACCGCCTTGTATAGCGCGAGGGTAGTCAAAGTCACCATCGTCGGTGGCTTTGGTAACGTCGGCCCATTTGTCGTGCAGACGGTAAGGTACATCAATATGGGTATCAATTAAAATTGTGTCTTTTGCCAGCTTAATTGCTTTATCTGATGCGGTTATTGTTGTTGCATTAGCTTGGCTACTTAATGCTAGTGATATGGCTACCACTAGAGTGCTGAGTTTTATCATTTTATGGCTCTTTGGGTAAAAAGCCATTGTGTACTTTCAATACAAAAGTTACAAGTGCTACAAAGTTAACTGTATCTAATCAAACGATTGTGCCTGATGCTCTTCACTTTGCAGCGCTTTAAATTCGCCTTTGGAAATGATAGTTACCGACTCATGTAGTTCTGAGAAAAATACCATAGCTTCACCACTTTTAAGCTGCAGCTTTACTTGGTTTACTTTCGATTCAATACTGGCTTCTACTTCGCCATAATCAGTGCCTTCGCGCAGTACATAGCTTTCTATTAGGTTGTATAAGGTGTCTTTATCAAGTTGCTCGTAAGGAATGATCATACTGACTCTTTGTTGGTTTTATTTAATACATATTGGCCAAAATAACTTGGCACCGCTTGCTCTAACCAAAATACCGGCTTAAATGGATTTTTACCGCTAATAAAGCCCACATGCCCGCCTTTTTCAGAGATGCGCAGCGTAACATGCTCACTCACATCTTGCCTACTTGGTACGGCCTTTATAGAGAGCATAGGATCGTCTTTGGCATGAATAATTAATGTTGGCACCGCTATATGTTTTAAATACGGCATAGCACTGGCTTGGCGGTAATAATCATGTGCATTTTCAAAGCCGTGTAAAGGCGCGGTAAGTTGATTATCAAATTCTAACAAGTCGTCAATTTCCATTAATTGATCGGTAGTTATCGATATTTGCTGCTTAATTTGTGGCAATTTACGCTGCATTGATTTTTTCATGCGATCGAGTAAATACTTTTGATAAATTTTACCTAAACTTTTTCGAATAACATCCGATGATGCCGATAAATCATAAGGTGCAGATACCAGTGCTGCTGCACTTAGCGGGCATTGTTGCTGTTGCTCGCCTAAATACTTAGCTAATACATTACCACCTAGCGAAAAGCCTACCGCAACTAAAGGTCGGTTTGGATATAGCTGCTTTAAGTGGTTTATAAAAAAGCTTAAGTCGGCGGTATCACCACTGTGATAAGCACGTGGTAAGCGATTTACTTCGGTGGAGCAGTTTCTAAAATGCATAAGCACCACTGCAAAACCTTGCTTTTTTAAGGCTTTCATCATGCCTTTGGCATAAAAGCTATTTATATTGCCTTCAAGTCCATGTAGTACCACAGCAAGAGGAGCCGTTTCGTTATGCGGTAGCGACCAAGCAAGCTCGATAAAGTCACCATCGGGAGTATCAAGTTGCTCCAATTGGTAGCGAGTATGATGAAATGGGCGGAAAAAACGCGGCATTATGGTCTGAACGTGACGATTGGTCATCCACCATGCGGGTTTGAACTTATGGATCATGTTTGTACTACACACTTTGCAATAAACGAGGCGCTAGTGTAGCAAATTTTTCGGCTAGGAAAATAAAAAGCGCCTAATCAGTAAACTGATAGGCGCTTTGTGCGTCGTGCTTAATTTTGGTCAGGAATTTCTGCTTCTTGTACTTTCTTAATAAAGTAGTATACAAAGAAAAGGCACAAGCTAATAACGATCCCCAGAAAACCAAACGATAAGAACAGTACTGGGTCGGTAAAAAAATCTCTGAAGAATACGTCCATAACTTGCCTCCTAATGTCTATGGGTTAATCATAAGCTGGGTTTAGGGATACAGTTATGATCAAGATCAAGTTATTTACCTAAGTGAAATAATGAGCGATATGAAGTTGATTTGGATCATGTTTTGAGAAGAAGGTATTAGGTTTAACAGATGGGTAAAGGGAGCAGGTGAAAACAGCTTTGACCACTGAGAATATAAGGATTAAAGAGGTTTTAATTTTTCCCTATAAAAGCGCAGCGCCTTTTAACCTGTTTGTGTATAAGTCACTTAAAGGTCTTTTGCACAAAGAGAAAAGAATGAGCAGTAAAAGAGGGTAGGACTCATAAGTATTGAAATATGCGCGAGCTGTTTTTTCTGGCGCTTTGTACCTAAAAGCTGGCCTTTAAATATAATTCAATATTATTTGGCTCGGTACACTCTACCAATTCACATTCATTTACGGCATTTATTAGCATTTGCTGTTGCTGCTTTTCAAGCTTGAGCTCAGCGCTAAGCAGCTCTTTGCGTATGTTTGCATAGTCAGTAATAGCTTGTTGGTGTACTTTTAAATAACTGCGTGCTGCGCGTAGTTGCTGCATCACGTTATTATCGAGCTCATTAACAACTTGTGTTAATACTCCAAGCTGCTGACTATTTACAACTAAGTTTAGTGAATCTAAATACAAGAGTAATAAACACAAATTAACGTTTTTACCTTGCTGGTTTTGTAACTCCAGCAAGGTTTGTTGTTGCACTGGCTTGGCGTACAAAGTGCAGGAAAATTGCCAAAAATGGTTGCTATTGAGCAAGTTCATCGACGAACGCCTGCTCTTTTTGTTCCATTTCGTCTAGCGCCATAAGGAGCGCTTCTTCAATGTCGTTAAGCTTAGGTGTAAGTGTGGCTTGTTTGGCTAGTAACTCTTTTAGCTTGGCTTTATTGTCATCAGAATATAGCTCGTTATCACCTAATGCTACTTCAACCTCATTGAGCTCTGCAGCGTATTTGTCGAGTTGCTTTTCGAGCTTTTCAATTTGCTTTTTAAGCGGTTGCGTGGCTTTTCTAAATTCGGCTTCAAGGCGTTTTTGCTCTTTACGGTTAATACCTGAATTAGCTTTTACTTCGTCACTTTGCTCTGTTTTAGTCGCTTCTTTATTGGCGTTAAGCAGCCATTGGTAATACGCATCTAAGTCGTAACCAAATTGAGTTACTTTGCCGTCATCTACTAAGTAAAATTCATCGGCGGTGTTTTTAAGCATATGGCGGTCATGCGATACGGTAACCATAGCGCCCTCAAAGCCTTGCAGTGCCATAACAAGTGCATGGCGCATTTCTAAATCAAGGTGGTTGGTTGGCTCATCGAGTAGTAATAAATTTGGCTTTTGATATACCAGCATGGCAAGTACTAAACGTGCTTTCTCGCCCCCCGAAAAGGGTGCTACTGGCTCAAGCGCTTTATCACCAATAAAGGCAAATCCGCCTAAAAAATCACGCAGTGATTGCTCAGTAGCCTTTGGGTTTAGTCGTTGTATATGTGTTATTGCATTGGCTTTTAAATCAAGAGATTCAAGTTGATGCTGCGCAAAATAACCAATATTTAGCCCATGGTGCTGAATAACTTCGCCAGCTTGAGGCTCTAAATCACCCGAAAGCAGTTTAATTAGCGTTGATTTTCCCGCGCCATTTCGGCCAAGTAAAGCAATGCGGCTGCCTGGTACTAAGTTTAATTCTATATTATTTAAAATGGTGATATCACCATATCCCGCTTTGGCTTTATCTATTGTCATTAGTGGGTTTGGTAATGCTTTTGGCTCGGCAAACTCAAAGTTAAATGGCGAGTCGGCATGTGCTGGAGCTAATTTTTCCATACGCTCAAGTGCTTTCACGCGGCTTTGTGCTTGCTTAGCTTTACTGGCTTTTGCTTTAAAGCGAGTTATAAACTGTTCTAGATGAGCAATTTGCTCTTGTTGCTTATCAAACATGGCTTGCTGCTGTAGCATGCGCTCGGCTTTTTGACGCTCAAACTGCGAGTAGTTGCCTTTGTACACGTTGATAAGTTGTTTATCTATATGCCAAATTTGATCAACTACGGCATCTAAAAACTCACGGTCATGCGATATCAGCACTAAAGTGCCAGTATAAGCACGTAAAAAACGTTCAAGCCAATATACTGCGTCTAAATCAAGGTGGTTAGTGGGCTCATCAAGTAATAACAGGTCGGCATCGCGAATAAGCGCTTGGGCTAAATTTAAGCGCATACGCCAGCCACCCGAAAATGAACTTACCGGGTTTTCTATTAAGTTATTAGCAAAGCCTAAACCATGTAATAGCTCACCAGCGGTTGATTCAATGCTGTAGCCTTTAATGTTTTCAAGCTGAATATGTATTTTAGCTTGTGCGTCGCCATCGTTAGCTTGCTCGGCTTCACGCAGTGCAATACGCATGGCGTAATACTGCGGATGACCTTGTAGTACATAGTCTATTGCGCTTATTTCCAGTGCGGGAGTTTCTTGTTTTACTGACGCTATAGACCAGTCTTTAGGTATAGTAAAGTTACCGCCATCGAGTTGTAGCTCTGCTTTGAGGAGGCTAAATAGGGTTGATTTACCACAACCATTAGCGCCTACTAGGCCTACTTTATGCTCTGGAAATAACGTAGCAGATGCATTTTTTAATAAAGCTTTACCGCCACGAAGAAGTTCTATTTCTGAGATTTGGATCATAAATGCGTTACTTTACTGTGCCCTAATTGAATTGCCAATATGATAACACGGATCGTATTGGGCATATCAACCGTATCAACGCATCACGTAATACGATAAAATAACATTAGGTCAAACTGTGGGAAAAATCTCGTGAAACAAAAGAAGCGATTTATAGCTGGGGCAACATGTCCTGAATGTAAAGCCATGGATAGGTTAATGCTTTACAAAGAGCATGATGTAGAAAAAGTAGAATGTGTAGAGTGCGGCCATAAAATGGCACAGCCAGAACAGGCTGTGCAGGCGTCAACACGCCAGTTTGAACAAGTTATAGGCGTGTTTAAACCAGGAGATTAAATCCTTTGCTGCATAGCTGCATATTAATAATGTGGCGGCGGTGGCTCAGGTTCGTTTGACATCATCGATGATGATGACTGCGATTCTTTAATTTTTTCAGCCAGTAGCTCTGTTTGGCGTTTCATTTTTGCCAACAGCTGCTGGTGAACTTTTATTTCGTCATTTAAAATATCAATTGTTTCGTCTTGAAAAGCCACTTTGGCCTCAAGTTCCATTAAGCGATGTTCAATTGTGTTCATTATTCTCTCGTATAATAAATCGCTCTGCGATACCGCTGGAGCTTTCGGTTAATAACGACCTGCCGTTATCTGTAAATGTTACATCGAGCACCACGGCCGATTTAGGCTTACTGCCTTCACGTGGTGTCACTTGCCAAGTTTGAATTTTTTCACCGCTCGATATTTGCCATAAATCAATGCGTTTATTAGGCGACCCAGTTGCTAGCAAATCACCTTGATCGTTAAAGCGTACCGCCGTAAAAATTTTCTGACGCGCAATATACTTCAGTTTACTTACAAGGTCACCTGTAGTCAGCTTCCATACATTTGCTTGTGCCATACTGTCGGCCGTAAATGCATAGCGACCTTGTGGGTCAAGCGTAACTTGAGTAACACGAGTAGGGTGGTTAAAGCGATGAATCACTTGCCCTGTACGCGTATCCCAAAAGTAAGCAACGTAATCGTTTGAACCACTTAAAGCATAGCGCCCGTTAGGGGCAAGATCGACCGTGTTTACTTTTTCTTGGTGGCCTAAAAACTCAATACGGCGGCCAGTTTCAAGGTTAATAAACACTACTACGCCATCGCTGCGCCCGTATAGTACGCTACGGCCTTGATTGCTTATAGCAATATCGCGAATACTGGATTTTTGTATTTTGTAGTAACCTTTATTTTCGCCGGTGGCAATATCCCATACCGCAAAGGTGGTTTTTTCGGCGGTAACAGCCACACTGTTGTCAAAAGCGATCGCAACGGCATAAACCAGGCTATCTTGGGCTTGTTGCTGAAACCATTGGTATTTAAGTGCTTGCTGTTGATTATCCCACAGCGCGACCCCATGGTTAATGGAGGAGACTAAGCTGTATCTACCATCATGCGATAGCGCCGATGAAAACGCGCCTTGTGCAGCATGTTCATAACTGGCAACAGCTTGTTGTTTTTCATCACTACAGGCGATGGCCGATAAACAGCAAAACACGATAAAAAAAGTACGAAATAACGGCATATTACAAGCATTTCCTCTTAACTCTTAGTGATTGAGAGGTTAGACTAGGTCTCGTTGAAGGCCTAGGTTGTTTGTCTAATCACTGGATATGTTTTTAGTTTAGCTAACAACGTAAATTTTAGTTATTAAACAAGCAGCCTATCATGTAGGTCGTTAATCTTTAACTAGTAATAATACAATAAATGGCAACTGCAAAGTGTGTCGGAGATTTAAAATGAAAAAGACGATTAAATTGTCATTGATTGCAGCGTCAGTTTTAGCGCTTACAGCATGTAATCAAGAAGCAAAAAAAGAGCAAGCTGAAGTTAAACTAGACACTGTAGCGCAGCAACAAGCATACGGTATTGGCGCATCGGTAGGTAACTTTTTAAATAAAGACTTAGCCGATAAAAAAGAAATTGGTATTGAACTAGACCAAGCGCTGTTAATTCGTGGTTTTGAAGATGCACTTGCTGGTAATGCAAAAATTGACGAAGAAAAAATTCGCGAAGTATTAACTGAGTTAGATACATCAGTGCGTACTAAGCAAGAAGCACAAGCAAAAGTAGAGTCTGAAAAAAGCAAAGAAGCGGGTGTAAAATACCTAGCTGATAACGCTAAAAAAGAAGGCGTTACTGTTACTGAGTCTGGCTTACAGTACGAAGTGATTACTCAAGGTGATGGCGAAAAACCAGCTGCAACTGATGTAGTTAAAGTACATTATAAAGGCACACTTTTAGATGGTACTGAATTTGATAGCTCATATTCACGTAACGAGCCAACAACTTTCCCTCTTAACCGTGTAATTACTGGTTGGACTGAAGGTTTACAACTTATGCCTGTTGGTTCTAAATATAAATTTACAATTCCTTCTGAGCTAGCTTATGGCGACCGTGATTTAGGTAAAATTCCTGCTAATTCAACACTTGTATTTGAAGTGGAATTATTAGAAATTCAAAGCGATGCAGATGCTGCAGCAGCAGAGTAAATAAGATATAAGCTAAAAATAATTTAGCCTACATATACAAAAAGGGACTTTAAGTCCCTTTTTTAATGCGTATAAATAACGGTGCGCTTGTTAATCCGTATGATTAGCAAATAAGTTATCAATAAGCTCATCTTCTAGCGCAAAGCGCGCTTCAAGTGCTTCACCAAGAACAGATAAGTCATTGTCAAAGCCTACTAATAAATCTTCTTTATCAACTTCAGCGTATTTATCGTTAAAATCTAGCGCAATGTCGGTGGTATCTGTTATTTTTGGGTAAATAGCATTTGCTAGCAATTGGCTTTCTGGGCCTTTACTTTCACAAGCCTTAGCAATGTCATCGTATATTTCAAAGTGACCGGCAGATAAGTAATCCATTAAAATTTGGCAAAACGTTTCAATTTGTTGTGGTTCAGGCAGGGCATGATCTTTTTTATCAGAAGGTGAAAACCCAGCTAGCTTACAATAAAGCACAATGAGGCGTTGTCGCTCGTTTAGCCATTTATCAATTACAGTATGGCTACCCCCCCACTTTTGTTGAGCATTTTCTACACGCGTCAGCATAATCGTTCTCCTAAGCTGGGTTGGTTTTTTAGTTAAAAGTAAAAATTGTTTATACCTCAAGATATAGTTAATTGATGTGTATATCAACTAGTAAAATAGATGATCTAGAAGCAGTTTATTTTATTTGTAGGGAATTGATAATTTATTGCAGGCAAGAAAAAACCACCTGTTACGGTGGCTTAATTTTTTTCTATGGCTTGTTATAACAAGCTTTCTTATTTTTATTAGAAGATTTTTGTTATTGTTATTTTAAAACTTTTATTTTTATTGTTTTAAGATTTTTATTATTGTTTTTGTTAACGCGGGATAAACAATACCAAGGATTTAAGTATGTTGCAAACATATTAATGAAAAGTTTTAATTGTTGCTACTGTTTGCTTGTTTAATAGTCAAAAACAGTTAAAAACTCAAAACATCTTGATCTACCTCCTGTTGCTGTCAATTTAATCGCTTAGCGATAGAGAGGTAATGAATATGGTGGTACAATCTTGCTCAATTTCTATAAGCATTAGGATTATTTTACGCTATGAGCGAATTAAAAAACGACCGTTATTTACGTGCACTTGCAAAACAACCTGTTGATGTAACTCCAGTATGGATGATGCGCCAAGCAGGACGCTATTTACCAGAATACCGTGCTACACGTGCACAAGCGGGCGATTTTATGAGCCTGTGTAGAAATGCTGAGCTTGCTTGCGAAGTAACACTACAACCATTACGCCGCTACCCGTTAGATGCCGCTATTTTATTTAGTGATATTTTAACCATTCCAGATGCTATGGGCTTAGGTCTGTACTTTGAAACGGGTGAAGGTCCAAAGTTCGAGCGTCCAATTTCATCGCTTGCCGATGTTAAAAAAATTCCTAAGCTAGATCCAAACGACGATCTTGGTTATGTAATGAATGCGGTTAGTACTATTCGTCGTGAACTAAAAGGCGAAGTACCATTAATTGGTTTTTCGGGTTCACCGTGGACGTTAGCGACTTATATGGTTGAAGGCGGCAGCAGCAAAGTATTTGGCAAAATTAAAAAAATGGCATTTGCAGAGCCGCAAACGCTACATTTATTACTCGATAAACTAGCTGATTCGGTTATCGATTACTTAAATGCGCAAATTAAAGCCGGTGCACAATCGTTAATGGTGTTTGACTCATGGGGCGGTGTATTAAGCCCGCGCGACTACAATGAGTTTTCATTGCAGTACATGCACAAAATTGTTGATGGTTTAATTCGTGAATACGATGGCCGTAGAGTACCAGTTACTTTGTTTACTAAAAATGGTGGCCAATGGATTGAAGCAATTGCAGCAACTGGTTGTGATGCTATCGGCCTTGATTGGACCATTAATATTAGCGATGCTAAGCGCCGTGTAGGCGACAAAGTAGCATTACAAGGTAATATGGACCCGTCAATGCTGCACGGTACGCCAGAGCGTATTCGTCAAGAAGTAGCGACTATTTTAGAAGACTTTGGCACAGGTAATGGTCATGTATTTAACCTTGGCCATGGTATTACACCAGATGTAGACCCTGAAAATGCGGGTGTGTTTATTAATGCCGTGCATGAGTTCAGTGCTAAATACCATAAGTAATAAATACCAAATAAAGTACTGAGTGTTTAGTGTGTTATTTTTCATAAATAAGTCTTAAATGTGTAAACACATTTAAGGACAAAACAGCTAAACAACAAAAAGCCCGCTTACTATTTTTAGTAAGCGGGCTTTTTAATAAGGCGTGTTTGGCACTTATGCGTCGTTATTGCCTATTTATCAAATAACCACATTACATAGGTTATTCCTAGCTTAAAAGCTTTACTTAAATAAGCGATTTAATCCATTTAACGCTGCAACTCGGTAGGCTTCAGCCATAGTTGGGTAGTTAAAAGTGGTATTTACAAAGTATTCAATATTATTGCCGCCATTTTTTTGCTCCATTATGGCTTGGCCAATGTGGACAATTTCTGAGGCGCGCTCACCAAAGCAATGTACACCCAGTACTTCTTTGGTTTCTGTATGAAATAATATTTTTAAAGTACCCACTTCAGTACCCGCAATTTGCGCACGCGCAAGGTGTTTAAATTGCGCACGACCTACTTCATACGGAACTTTAGCAGCAGTAAGTTGCTGCTCGGTTTTACCTACTGAGCTCATTTCAGGAATAGTATAAATACCCGCTGGAATATCAATAATCAGCTTTTCATCACAGTTGCCACAGGAAATTGCATCTGCTGCAATACGGCCTTGGTCAAATGCGGCACTCGCTAGGCTTGGGTAACCAATCACATCGCCTACAGCGTATACGTTGTCAATTTCGGTTTGATAGGTTTCGTTTACTTTTAACTGACCACGGCTATCAGGTTTTAAGCCAATTGCTTCAAGGTTAAGCTTGTCGGTATTACCGGTGCGGCCATTAGCAAACAAAATACAGTCAGCTTTTACGCGTTTACCCGATTTTAAATGCATAATTACACAGTCATCACGGGTTTCAATATGATCAAACTCTTCGTTATGACGAATTACAATACCGCTATTCCAAAAGTGATAACTCAGCGCGTCAGATATTTCTGTGTCCATAAAGGCAAGTAGGCGGTCGCGAGTGTTAACTAAATCAACTTTGGCACCTAAGCCTTTAAAAATAGAGGCATACTCACAACCAATTACACCCGCACCATAAATAAGTACGCGATGTGGATCGTGGGTTAACCCTAAAATAGTATCGCTGTCGTAAATACGAGAATGGGTAAAGTCTACTTCTGGCGGACGGTATGGGCGCGAACCTGTAGCAATAACAATAGTCTTGGCCGTTAAACGCTCAGTTGAACCATCTTGGCGAGTTACTTCAACTGTATGTTTATCAATAAAACGCGCGTCGCCTTGAAACATTTGAATACGGTTACGGTCGTAAAAACTGCTACGTAAATTAGACTGCTTAGAAATAACTGAGCTGGCATGGCGTAAAATGTCAGGAAAAGTGAGTCGAGCAAGTCGATCACCGGTATTAAATAAAGGGTTTGTTTTATATTCAATATAACGGCTAACCGAGTGACGTAGGGCTTTAGAGGGAATGGTTCCCCAATGTACACAGCCCCCACCTACGGCTTCGTGGCGTTCAATAACAGCCACTTTTTTGTTATTTTTTGAAAGGTTCATAGCGGTACCTTCACCGCCAGGACCCGTGCCAATAATTACTGCATCATATTGGTATGTCACGGGTGTTTTTTTCTTTTCTGGTTGTTTGGCCACAGCCACTCCTATATTAACTAAAAGAGGCTTTTAATAACCTCGCATTAAGTGCTAGCCATGCCTGCTTTTGGTTTTCCCAGGCGGCTTCCAGCTCATGGTATTGTGCCATTAATGCTGAACGTTCACACTGCTTTGCCATGTTATTTTTTTTAACTTCTAACACTTGTTTTTGTAGTGAACAATAATTTTGCAGTTTTTTCAGCAGTAAATCATATTCTTGTTGTAATAATGTAAGCCTATCTTGTGCTAAAGGCAATTTTGCAAGACGAACTTGTGTTTTGCTCATTAAAGTTTCGGCCTTGGCTTTTTCAATGCGTTCAACCGGTGTGCGCTTTAGTTTACTGGCTAAACCAAGGGCAGCTAACGAGCGAATAACCCATTTAGTGGGGTCATAATGAAACCACCTAATGCCGTTACGGTAATCACTGGCAAAAATATGATGAAAGTTATGATACCCCTCGCCATATGTAAATAGGGCTAAAAAGCCGTTGTCGCGGGCGGTATTTTTTTCGGTGTACGGACGAGAGCCCCAAATATGGGCTACCGAATTAATAAAAAAGGTAAAGTGCTGACTAAGTACTAAGCGCAGTAAACCGGCAAGTAATAACATGCCCCATACATCGCCAACTAGTAATCCTAGCGTAAGAGGTAGGCCTACATTCATTAAAAGAGCTAACTTTAAATAATGTTTGTGTTGCCACATTACAATTTTATTGCGTTGTAAATCGCGACAGTTACTGTAATCGCCGTAGCTATCAGCTTGATAGTCACGTAACATCCAGCCAATATGGCTATACCAAAAACCATTGGTTGCGGCATAAGGGTCTTTTATTGGGTCGTCAACTTGGCCGTGATGCACACGGTGGTCGCTGCTCCAATGTAGTGCACTGTTTTGCAGTGCAAATGCACCGCCTAAGGCAAACACAAACTCAACCGCCGGATGGGCGTTATAGGTTTTATGTGCCCACAATCTGTGGTAACCGGCAGTAATTGATAAGCCTGCATAAAACATACAGCCGACAAAGGCAATCCAGTGGGCACTAGAAAATCCGTAGTTAATACCATACCAAGGCACAAGCGTTATCGCGGCCAAAAAAGTAAGGCTAAAAAATAGGACGTTGGTCCAAATAAGTGGTGGTTTGTTCATAATTCTCTATCTCAGCGTACAACTGTAAGCTAAAATAATATTTCAAACTCTTGGCGTCAAGTATTAGACTGAGTAATTAAACTATTTTAATCAAAATTTGCTATAAATTCATTCAGGGAGCTGTTGATGTCGGGTGTTAGAGCGCAACAGAAACAAAAAACACGACAAGCGTTAATTGAGGCGGCATTTAATCAATTGAGTGCCGATCATAGCTTTTCAAACTTAAGTTTACGCGAAGTTGCGCGTGAAGCCGGTATTGCACCAACTTCTTTCTATCGACATTTTAAAGATATGAACGAACTGGGTTTAACCATGGTTGATGAAGCGGGTTTAACCCTGCGTCAACTTATGCGCCAAGCGCGCCGACGCATTGCCAGCGGTGGTAGCGTAATAAATACCTCGGTGGTGACCTTTATGGAGTTTATTGACAACTCGAGTAATCAATTTAGGTTATTACTGCGCGAACGATCTGGTACTTCAAAAGCGTTTAGAGCGGCGGTAGCACGCGAAGTTAAGCACTTTATTTTAGAGTTGGCGCACTACCTAGAAAGCGAAACAAAATGCGATGCCACCCATGCGTATATTCAATCTGAAGCCATGGTAACACTGGTATTTAATGCTGGAGCAGAAGCGCTTGATTTAGAGGGCTTACAACGCGATGAGTTAGTAGAGCGTGTTATTTGGCAATTGCGCTACATTACTCGTGGTGCAACGCATTATGTGCGAGAAACAAATAAAGAGATTTAAACAGAGTAAAAAGTTAATCTAAGCACTGTGCTTTACAGTGCTTAGTAATTTAAGCACTTTGCGGTGCTTTATTGTTAAAAAACCTCACCAAACCTTGCTTTAGTGCATAATTATTTCTGTTTAAAGCGATGTTAAATACAAAAATTAGAATTTTTATGCTTGCACCTTGTGCGTGGTAATGTTAAAAATAAGCCTCACTCGACACAAATAAGAAAGCAAGATGCATATTATTCGTTTAATTACACTAAAACTGAACCTCTTACTGCTATGGCAAGTGAGCGGGGATTAGTGTGTTTGCATTGAGCTAAACATAAAAAAACCCCGCACTTGCGGGGTTTTTTTTATCTCGCGGTAGGATAAGTTAACAATAAATAGCATTGGAATGAGAGGCTGTTATGCAAGACCAAGATAAAGTATGGATTTTTGATACCACATTACGTGATGGTGAGCAGGCGCTTAAAGCAAGCCTTACCGAAGATGATAAAATTCAGCTAGCGCACACCATTAGTCGCTTAAATGTAGATGTAATGGAAGTGGGTTTTCCGGTATCGAGCCCAGCAGATTTTCGCTCCGTGCAGCGTATTGCTACCGAGGTTAAAGGGCCAATTATTTGTGGCCTAGCGCGCTCAGTTGCTAAAGACATTGAAGCATGTGGCGAAGCACTTCGTAACGCGCAGCAAAGTCGAATTCATACTTTTATTGCTACCAGTCCTTTGCACCTTGAGCACAAGTTACGCATGAGCTTAGACGATGCCACTGCTATGGCAGTTAAATCAATTAAATTAGCACGTAACTATACCGATGATGTGGAGTTTTCGTGTGAGGACGCCGGACGTACACCGCATTGGGATTTATGCCGCATTGTAGAGCAGGCCATTAAAGCCGGTGCTTCTACTATTAATTTACCCGATACAGTTGGCTTTGTAACGCCGGACGAATACGCAGGCATGATCCGCCATTTAATGAACAATGTGCCAAATATTGATAAAGCACGCTTAAGTGTGCATTGCCATAACGATTTAGGCTTAGCTGTTGCCAACTCTATTGCTGCTGTGCAAGCGGGTGCTCGCCAAATTGAGTGTACTATTAACGGCATTGGTGAACGTGCGGGTAACTGCTCACTTGAAGAAGTGGCAATGATCATGAAAATGCGCAAAGACCACTTAAACGTGTATACCGATATTAAAAGTGAAGAAATTTATCGCGCATCTCGCCAAGTGGCTAAAATTTGTAATATGCCAGTACAGCCTAATAAAGCCATTGTGGGCGAGAACGCCTTTGCACACAGCTCAGGTATACATCAAGACGGCGTATTAAAAGCGCAAAACACCTACGAAATTATGTCGCCAGAAAGTGTAGGAGTACCGAGCAACCAATTAAATATGACTTCACGCTCTGGACGCCATGTTATTGAACATCGCTTAGAAGAATTAGGCTATCAAAAGTCTGATTACGATATGGATAGTCTATACGAAAGTTTTATAGCCTTGGCTGATCAAAAAGGTACTGTATACGATTACGACCTTGAAGCGATGATTTACTTTAATCAAATTAACGACAAAGACGAAAAGTACCAATTAGAGTTTGTTAACTCGGTATCTAACTCACAATCGGTAGCCAGCTCTACTATTGGCATGTTGATAGATGGCGAAGCTAAACAAGAAGCAGCAACGGGGAATGGCCCAGTTGAAGCCTCTTTTGCTGCTATTGAGCGCTTAACCGGAATGAGCGTAGAAATGATTGAGTATAACTTAGAAGCCACAGGCCAAGGTGCAAGTTCACTTGGGCAGGTAAACATTATTGCTAAATTTAACGGCCGCCCTTATCACGGTGCGGGCATAGCAGCAGATGTGGTAGAAGCGTCGGTACGCGCTATGGTTCGTGTTTATAATTTAATTTATCGCGCACAAAAAGTGTCTGATTTAAAACAACAAAGGAAAGCAGGATGAGTAAAACAAACTACAGTGTAGCCGTATTAGCGGGTGATGGTATTGGCCCAGAAATAATGGCAGCAGCAGAGCAAGTACTGGATGCAGTGAGCAATAAGTTTGGTTTTACTCTAAACCGCGAACACCATGCAATTGGTGGGGCAGCCATCGATAAGCATGGAAAAGCCTTACCACAAAGTACAGTTACAGCCTGTGAAAATGCCGATGCTATTTTATTTGGTGCTGTTGGTGGTCCAAAGTGGGAACATTTACCGCCCGATGAGCAACCTGAGCGTGGATCACTGTTACCACTGCGCAAACACTTTGGCTTGTTTTGTAATTTACGCCCAGCACAATTATTACCAGCACTAAGCACCGCATCGCCACTACGCGCTGATATTAGCGAGCAAGGCTTTGACATTTTGTGTGTACGTGAGCTAACCGGTGGCATTTATTTTGGTGAAAAAGGGCGCAGCGGCGAAGGCGAAAATGAATCAGCATTCGATACGCAAAGATACTCACGTAAAGAAATAGAACGTATTGCACGTTTTGCCTTTGAAGCCGCAAAACTGCGTAGTAGCCATGTTACTTCGGTTGATAAAGCCAACGTTTTAGCATCAAGCGTACTATGGCGCGAAGTTGTTACCGAAGTAAGTAAAGACTACCCAGAAGTAAAACTTGATTATATTTACGTAGATAACGCAGCAATGCAGCTTGTAAAACAACCAAGCCAGTTTGATGTATTACTGTGCGATAACTTATTTGGCGATATTTTGTCTGATGAGTGCGCGATGATCACCGGCTCTATGGGGTTATTACCATCGGCTAGTTTGAACCAGTCGGGCTTTGGTTTATACGAGCCAGCCGGTGGCTCAGCCCCCGATATTGCAGGTAAAGGCGTGGCAAATCCGATTGCACAAATTTTAAGTGCCGCACTAATGCTGCGTTACTCATTGGGCCAAGACGAAGCTGCACGCACCATTGAAAAAGCAGTAGCTGAAGCCGTTGCAGCGGGCGTAGGTACGCCAGATATATTTCCAAACGCTGGCTACACTACCAATGATGTTGCTGCAGCGATTGTTGCACGCATTTAACTAAAAACACATTTTAATGCCGCAGCTCCGTTAGGCTGCGGCTCAAAACAGATTAGGGGATTAGCAAGTGGCCCAAACGTTATACGACAAAATTTGGCAAGCACATACAATTGCCAGTATCAACGAGCAAACCGATTTACTTTATATTGACCGTCATTTAGTACACGAAGTTACGTCACCACAAGCCTTTGCTGGTTTGCGTGAAAAAAACCGCGCTGTACGCTGCCCAGAAAAAACCTTCGCTACTATGGATCATAATGTATCGACCAAAAGTCGCTCATTGGATGCTGCTAGCGAAGTGTCGAAAAATCAATTAATGGCGCTAGATGCAAACTGTAAAGAGTTTGGCATTGTGCTTTACGATTTAAACTCAATTAATCAAGGCATAGTGCATGTTATGGGGCCAGAGCAGGGTATAACTTTGCCAGGCACGACCATAGTATGTGGTGACAGCCATACGTCGACTCATGGTGCATTTGGTGCGCTTGCTCACGGTATTGGCACCTCAGAGGTTGAACACGTATTAGCAACGCAAACATTGCAACAAAAAAAGGCTAAGTCGTTAAAAATTCAAATAAATGGCCGTTTGCGTCCCACCGTTACTGCAAAAGACTTAATTATGGCGGTTATTGGTAAGTTAGGTACAGCGGGTGGCACGGGCTACGTTGCAGAATTTTGCGGTGAAGGAATTGAAGCGTTGTCGATGGAAGCACGTATGACGTTGTGTAATATGAGTATAGAAATGGGTGCCAAAGCAGGTTTAATTGCTTCTGACCAAATCACTTATGATTACCTAAAAGGTCGCCCATTTGCTCCTAAAGGCGCTGATTTTGACGCAGCTGTTAAGTATTGGGAAACATTAAAAACAGATGACGGTGCGCAGTTTGATCATGTTGTTGAGCTGGAGGCCAGCAGCATTCAGCCACAAATTACTTGGGGCACTAGCCCAGAGCAAGTGATTGGCGTAGACGAGTGTATTCCTGATCCTGATAAAGAACCTGACCTAATTAAAGCTGATGCGATCCGCAGTGCATTAAAGTACATGGGCCTAAAAGCGGGCGAAAAGTTATCAAGTGCAAAAGTAGATACCGTGTTTATTGGCTCGTGCACCAATAGTCGTATTGAAGATTTACGTGCAGCAGCAAAAATAGTCGAAGGCAAAAAAGTAGTTGCCGGTATTGAAGCGTTAATTGTACCGGGTTCTGGTTTAGTTAAAAAACAAGCCGAAGACGAAGGCTTAGCAGATATTTTTAAAGCAGCTGGCTTTGAGTGGCGTGAACCGGGTTGTTCAATGTGTTTAGCAATGAACGACGACCGCTTAGGTGCAGGTAAACGCTGTGCATCCACCTCAAATCGTAACTTTGAAGGACGTCAAGGCCGTGGCGGGCGCACCCATTTGGTTAGCCCTGCAATGGCCGCTGCGGCAGCTATACATGGTCACTTTGTTGATATTAGAGGAGAAGCCTAATGAGCATTTATTTTAGTGGCTTAATGGCCCCATTGGATAAAAACAACGTGGACACGGATCAAATTATTCCAAAGCAGTTTTTAACCTCAACCAGCCGCGAAGGCTTTGATGCCGCATTATTTTATGATTGGCGCTATTTAGAAAATGACGAGCCAAACCCTGATTTTATTTTAAATCGCCCTTGCTACCAAGGCGCGCAAATATTACTAACGCGCGACAACTTTGGTTGTGGGTCATCACGCGAACACGCGCCATGGGCACTAAAGCAATATGGTTTTGAAGTGATTTTGGCTGAAAGCTTTGCCGATATTTTCTTCAATAACTGTGGCAATAATCAAATGTTAGCCATTGCACTGCCTGGCGATACGCTAGAGCAATTATTTTTGTTAAGTGAGCAACATGACGATATTCATATCGACATCGATCTTGAAAATCAAACACTGACTAGCACTAAATTTGCCCCCATTAGTTTTGATATTCGAAAAGATGTAAAAGAGCGCCTATTAAGCGGCCTAGACTTTATTGGCGTAACCGAAACGCTTAACCCACAAATAGACGCGTTTGAGCAGCAACTTGCTGCAGAGCGTCCTTGGCAGTAAGTTGTTAAAATAAATAAAAAGACGTATTTAGCGCAGCATAAGCTGCGCTTTTTTATTTTAGCGGCAACACATTAATTGTTTTATCAATTTGTTCAAAATAAAAATGCAGTAGCTAAACTAGCGGCGGAAATGGCTGCTATTATTAATAAGTTTATCCTTTTAAAGGTTTGAAAACGGGTTACTTTCGAGTCATCTATGGTCGCAAAAAAGCCATTTTTAAATGATTCAGCAAGGTTGGCATGTGCTGTTCCATCTAAAGAGTTTTGGGTAAGCTTTTGCCATTCATTTGGGTGTTGCTGAACAAGGTATTTACATAGGGAAAGGTAATAACGATTTTGTAAAATCAATAATAATATGACTATTATTAAGCCTATATAATTTGTCATTTGGTTCTGCGCTCCATGCTAGTTATTAATTTTACAGTTGGCAGTATTTAATTATTATATTTTTTTTGCAACAATTTATATTTTAAAATTATCAGCGAGTTGCAAGTATCATTTGTT
Source organism: Pseudoalteromonas sp. SG44-5 (assembly GCF_014164175.1). Classification (NCBI taxonomy): domain Bacteria; kingdom Pseudomonadati; phylum Pseudomonadota; class Gammaproteobacteria; order Alteromonadales; family Pseudoalteromonadaceae; genus Pseudoalteromonas; species Pseudoalteromonas sp. SG44-5. Next base: position 19,324 of record NZ_JACJES010000031.1, read on the forward strand.
GGTTACTCCTGCACTTTGGTGGTTCATCGTGATTACTTCCTTTAAGTGAGTTAAAGGGCTATGGTACTAAAAACTATTATAAGGAATATGTGATGAAATTATTAACTGCAGCCACTTTATTATTGGCTTCATCAACTGTTGTAGCAAGCCCTGCGCCTTTGGTGTCTATTGCTAGCCACGATGCGTTTTTTAGTAATATTGCTGCACATTGCGGTAAAGCTTATGAAGGCAAGGTAAGTGTTGATAACGCCGCGGGACCAAGCTCGTTTGCGGGCAAAAAATTAGTAATGCATGTACGTAAATGTACCGACAGTGAGCTGCAAGTGCCATTTCATGTGGGTGATGATGCATCGCGCACTTGGATTATTACTAAAACGGGCAGTGGCTTAAGCTTAAAGCACGACCATCGCCATAAAAATGGTTCTAACGACATCTCAACTATGTATGGCGGGCATACAAATGATGCTGGCTTTGCACAAATGCAGTCGTTTCCTGCCGATCAATATTCAAAAGAATTATTTGTTGCACAAGGGATAGCACAGTCGGTAGGTAATACTTGGCAAATGTATATTTATCCTGAGGTATTTACTTATCGTTTAATTCGTCAAGGCCGCGAATTTAAAGTGGATTTTGATTTAACTAAACCCATCACTCCGCCAGCAGCCCCTTGGGGATATACAGACTAAAATTATTCATCTTCGCACTGTAGTAAAACACTTAATGCTGGTTGGTAAGCTCTAGGGTTAGTAGGCATACTTTCGTACTCTTGCACGCCATCCAGCACTTTAAGCATAAATGTTTTATTAAGGCACAAGCGATTAGCATGGCGTAGTAAAAATACACTCTGATTTGCAAAGTGTTTGTAATCGTCTGACTGGATCTCTATTTTATAGTTATCATCGTCGAGTTTTGTTTGGTAATAATGTACTTTATTATCAAAGTCGTAGAGTTTTTCTGTTTTTGCTTGTTCGGCAAAAGCTGTGCCTACGCTTGAACAAGCTAGCAAAGTACTGCCAATAACTAAGCTAATGTTTAATCCTTGCATAAATAATTCCTTTAATTTGCGAACTTTATACCCATTAATACTATCAGTATTAAGCGCTATTTATTTATATTAAGTTTAACACCCAATAAGGGAAAGTGTGATGTTCAAACAAATAAAACAACTTTTTTCTGTATTCGATGAGCAACAGCCAAGTATGCAAGAGCATGATTTAAAAACAGCGGTTGCTGCATTATTAATTGAGGTAATGCGCGCCGATGCTAAGTTAGATGATGATGAACAACATACTTTAACGACTACCCTAAAACGCTATTTTGCATTAAACGATGCAGACGTAAACGAGCTGCTAAATAATGCAAACAGTAGCGTGGATAGCGCGACAGATTATTTTCAGTTTTCAAAACAAATTAACCAACATTGTAGTGCTGCGCAGCGCATTGAAATAATAGAGTTATTATGGCGCTTAGCCTATGCCGATGGTGAGATTGATCCGCAAGAAGAGTACGTAATACGTAAAGTGGCAGGCTTGTTATATGTAACTCATGTAGATTTTATCGCCGCTAAAATTGCGGCGACAAAATAGAGCTTTAGCAGGTTAGCTAAGCTTGCTGGCAACAGTTACTAATTGTTGTGCTAATGCAGACACTTTTTCTGCTGTATTTGGGTTATTAATTTGGCCATTTTCATCGAGTACAGTGTGCACAGCCGGTACTGCTAGCTGATCGGCAAGTACTAATGAGCCAACACCACTTAAAATATCACGCACGTGGTTTAAGCCACGTAGACCACCTAATCCACCGGGCGATGCTGCAAATAACGCCACTACTTTATTGCGAAAAGCAGGTACTGCACCTTGCTCTGTGCGAGAAGCCCAGTCGATTGCATTTTTAAGCGCTGCAGTAATAGAGCCATTGTATTCAGGGCTGGCTAATAAAATACCATCTGCAGCACGTAACTTCTCTTTTAACAGCTGCACATCGGCAGGAGTACCTTGCGCTTCAATATCTTGATTAAAAAGTGGGATATTTAAATCGGCAAGTTTAATTATTTCTACTTCTGCACCACTTTCTAATGCAAAGCGTGCTGCTTCATTGATCAGTTGTTGATTAAAGCTGTCTTTACGTAAACTACCTGCTAAAGCAATAATTTTTGGTGCTGTCATGGTTTATCCTGCTAATGTGTTAGTAAATCACTTAACCAAAGTTCGGGCTAATGCAACCTGATCTCCGGATAATAAACTTATCTCAAGCAGCTATTTTCAGCGCTAACTGCGTTGAATTTACTTGCAATAGGCCAGCTATTGACGCGTAAATTCGCCTTGTTTTCACTGAAAACCTCTGGCTAGAGAA
>NZ_JACJES010000032.1:0-19198 GCF_014164175.1 Pseudoalteromonas sp. SG44-5
TAGCGTTTTGGACCCACCTGACCCCATGCCGAACTCAGTAGTGAAACGAAACAGCGCCGATGATAGTGTAGCATTTGCTATGTGAAAGTAGGACATTGCCAGGCTCCAAATTGTAGAAAGCCCGAATTTAACGATTCGGGCTTTTTTACGTCTGCAGGAAAGTGAGGTTCGTACAATTAATGCCCACTCATCCAACACCTAACACGTAGGTCGGGCGAGCGCAGCGACTCCCGACGATAAAAGAGCATCAAAAATAGCTAGATTGTTGCTTTTCTACTGCGTAGTGCATCGATAGCAAATGCTATTTATTAAGTGAGTATATTTATCCATGCTAATACTTGCTCAGCTGGATTAAGCTATGGCAAATATGGAGGTAAGAGTATCATTGGCAGGTTTTACATATCTATCAATATATTTCCATATGGGTGACTAGCAATGGCCACTGGGTGCTGTCCGGATGGCATAGCATCTGTGGTAATTAGCAAGTGTTGCCGTATTATATCCTTAGTGAGGTGGGAGCTATAACTGCCTCAGTTTTACCTACGACAAGCAATTTATCGGGTTTAGTGGCCTGCACTAATTATAAATTAGAATATTTAATGGGTTGCTGGAATTAACTCCCGGTTATTATCACGCTTAACAGTTAGTAAATTTATGGAAGTGATATTGTGAAATGATTTGAGCTAAAATGATAGCGCAAACTAAAAACCCAACATGAGCTGGGTTTTTAATTAATTTAATGCGCTAGGAGCTACTTATTAGCTTCGTTAAATTATCTATGTAGTTCGCCGACTCTTTCAGGTTGGTAGGTTACTTCTTTTATTTTTACTTTTATTAAACCTCCACCAGGCTTAGGCCATTCAATTTCATCTCCTTGTGATAGCCCAAGTAAAGCGCCGCCTATAGGGGCTAAAATTGATATTTTTTGGCCGCTAGCGTCAAGATCTTTCGGGTAGACAAGAGTTAAATTAAATTCTTCTTTTGAAGATTCTACAACAAAATTTACGGTCGAATTCATGGTAACTATTGTTGCTGGAACGTCTTTAGGATCAACTATAGTTGCTCGCCCTAATTCTGCTTCCAGTTCTTTTTCACCCGCAAAACTGTTTGCTGGCAATGATTCGATTAAATCATATAGTCTATCTGCATCTAATGATGAGATGATTATTTCAGGTCTTTTATTCAACTCAATATCCTTAATAATGTTTATGTAAATAAAACTTACTCTGAGTATGATTCGGCATAAGCTTAATTGCACTAGAATACGTTGAAGTAATTTTTATTTGCAACTCAATAATCAACTATCTTAAGCAATAGTACTTAAGTGACTAAGAGTATAGTTAGTTTTTTATTTTTTCTATAACATTAAAAACCCAGCCGAGGCTGGGTTTTTTTAACCGGGAGGTTTAGGTGGGGTTTACATCATACCGCCCATTCCACCCATACCGCCCATGCCACCCATATCAGGAGCGCTATCATCTTTAGGGATTTCAGCTACCATAGCTTCGGTAGTGATCATTAGACCCGCAATAGACCCTGCAAATTGTAGTGCAGAGCGTGTTACTTTAGTTGGATCTAGGATACCCATTTCAATCATGTCGTTGTATTCGCCAGTAGCTGCGTTGTAACCGTAGTTACCATCGCCGCCTTTAACTGCGTTAATTACAACTGAAGCTTCGTCACCTGCGTTTGTTACGATTTGACGAAGTGGCGCTTCCATTGCACGAAGTGCAACTTTAATACCGTGGTTTTGATCTTCGTTGTCGCCAACTAAATCAACCAGCTTACTTGCTGCACGAACTAGTGCAACGCCGCCGCCAGGTACTACACCTTCTTCAACCGCTGCACGAGTTGCATTTAATGCATCTTCAACGCGGTCTTTTTTCTCTTTCATTTCCATTTCAGTCGCAGCACCAACTTTGATTACTGCAACACCGCCAGCTAGTTTAGCCATGCGCTCTTGTAGTTTCTCTTTATCGTAGTCTGATGTTGCTTCTTCGATTTGTGCTTTAATTTGTGAAACACGACCGTTAATACCTGCTTCTTCGCCAGCACCATCAATGATTGTTGTATCATCTTTAGTGATAATTACGCGCTTAGCTGTACCTAGGTCTTCAACTGTTGCTTTTTCAAGCTCAAGGCCGATTTCTTCTGAAATCACAGTACCGCCAGTTAATACAGCGATATCTTGTAGCATTGCTTTACGACGGTCGCCAAAACCAGGAGCTTTCACTGCTGATACTTTAACAATACCGCGCATGTTATTAACTACTAATGTAGCTAATGCTTCGCCTTCAAGGTCTTCTGCGATGATTAGTAGTGGCTTGCTTGCTTTAGCAACTGCTTCTAATGTTGGTAATAATTCGCGAATGTTAGATATTTTTTTATCTACAAGTAGAATAAATGGGTTATCTAGTTCAACAGTACCTTTTTCTGGGCTGTTAATAAAGTAAGGAGATAGGTAACCACGGTCAAACTGCATGCCTTCAACAACATCGAGTTCGTTTTCCAGTGATTGACCTTCTTCTACAGTAATAACACCACTGTTACGGCCTACTTTTTCCATTGCTTGTGCAATGATGTCGCCAATCTCTTTATCAGAGTTAGCTGAAATAGTACCTACTTGTGCAATTGCTTTAGTGTCAGAGCATGGAACAGATAACGCTTTAAGCTCTGCAACAGCAGCAATTACTGCTTTGTCGATGCCGCGCTTAAGGTCCATTGGGTTCATGCCTGCTGCAACAGCTTTAAGGCCTTCGTTTACAATAGACTGTGCAAGTACTGTAGCGGTAGTTGTACCATCGCCGGCTGCATCGTTAGCTTTAGATGCAACTTCTTTAACCATTTGTGCGCCCATGTTTTCAAACTTGTCTTCAAGTTCGATTTCTTTTGCTACAGATACACCATCTTTAGTGATAACTGGAGAGCCAAATGATTTATCTAGTACAACGTTACGGCCTTTAGGACCTAATGTAACTTTTACTGCGTTTGCCAGGATGTTTACGCCAGTTAGCATTTTAGCGCGTGCGTCACCTGCAAAAAGTACTTCTTTTGCTGCCATGTTTTAAATTCCTCTAAATTCTTAAATGTTTATAAACGAAAAGTAGGTTTAGCCTACAATGCCTAAAATATTATCTTCACGCATGATCAGGTACTCTTGACCTTCGATCTTTTCAACTTTCTCAACATATGAGCCAAATAACACAGTGTCACCGGCTTTAACTTCTAATGCTCTAACATCACCGCTTTCTAAAATGCGACCATTACCAACGGCAACAACTTCTCCGCGGGTTGATTTTTCAGCTGCAGAGCCAGTTAATACAATACCGCCAGCAGATTTTGTTTCTTCTTCTAGACGCTTAACGATCACGCGATCATGTAAAGGACGAATATTCATTTATTTAGTTCTCCTAACAGTTTCTGCGAAGGGCAGAAAAAAGCTTATATTGGTTGCATTCAATAATGGGGGTGTTACGCCAAAATCCAAGCGTAAAATTAAAAAAATTAATCTTTTCGTTCAAACTCACCATCTATGATGGTCGGTTTGTTCACTTGATGAGGATCTGCCTCAGTTTGACTGTGCTGGGTAAATGGTGAACCACCTTGTTGCATACCTGCACTCATACGTACAGTAGCTTGACTAGCAAGGCCGGCTGCCAGTTTGTTGCGAATTACTGGCGTTAATAATAGTAGCCCAAAAACGTCGGTCATAATGCCAGGCGTTAACAATAATACGCCAGCTATAATAACGCATATACCAGTAAATAATTCTTTCGCAGGCATTTGCCCTTCGGCCATTTGAGTTTGTGCTTTTTGTAGCGCGCTCATACCTTGTTGTTTTACCATTTTTGCGCCTAAAATCGCGGTAATAATTACTAGCGCAATTGTCGAAAAACCACCTATTACCTCGCTTACTTGTATAAGTAAGGCGATTTCAATAATAGGAATAATGATAAACAACACAAATAAAAATCTAAACATAAAGCTCTCTAAATAATGAAACTCAAAAGAGTTGATGAAATATAAGTGAGGGTGGAGCGGTCTAATTTCAAGGATACAGTAAGCGCTATTACTATTTTTTTGCAGTTATAGCACCTACACATTACATACGCTATCAGATACTATGCTTACAGACATTATTAAACACATAAAGGTTCATTATGGCGGCGCAATTTAAACTTATTTTTACTACCTGCAAAGATGAAAATGAAGCAAGAGAGCTGGCAAAAGCATTAGTTGAGAGAAAACTGGCTGCATGTGTGAATATTCTACCAAAGGTAGCTTCTATTTATATATGGGAAGGTGAAGTAGTTGAGGCAACCGAAGCTAAACTATTGATCAAAACAAAGTTAGATAAAATGAACGATGTATTTTTAACTATTAAAGCATTACACAGCTACGAAGTGCCAGAGATCCAGGTTGTTGATGTGGCAACGGGTAACCTAGCTTATTTTAATTGGATGGATGAGGTACTTAATTAATGCGTTTTTTCTTTTTGTTACTGGTTGCATTATTAGCGGCTCCAGCTAAGGCTAATAATATACTTGGTGATTTACTTGCACCTCCACAACAAACCTTTTTACAAGTAGACCAAGCATTTGTATTTGATTTTGATCAGCAAGATAATACTTTATTTATAGGCTGGGATATTGCACCTGAATACTACTTATATAAAAATAAAATAGAGATTATTGCCAAAGGCGCGAATATAGAAGTAGGCGACTTAGGTAATGGAGAAGTTATCGAAGATGAGTTCTTTGGTAAAACAGAAGTTTTTTTTAATGCACTTAGTATTGTTAGTAAGCTCAGTAATGTAACTGAGGGAGCAGTAGTAAAAGTGCGTTACCAAGGTTGTGCTGAAGCTGGGTTATGTTACCCACCTGAAGTTATTAGTATTCCGCTAAACAAAATTGCCGGTGAACAGCTGCAAAATGCTGATGATGCTACGCACAGTGCAACCTCTGCAAACGCATTTACAGCATTAAATCAGGCTAATGCGCCGACAAGCAATGCGCCTAAAAAAGATCTGACCTTTACCGAGCAGTTAGCAAGCCAAGGGCTAATTACTAATTTACTGATATTTTTTGTTGTTGGTGTTGGCCTGGCTTTTACACCGTGTGTATTTCCAATGTTTCCAATTTTGTCGAGCTTAATTGCTGGGCAAAAAAATCTCTCAACTAAAAAAGCCTTCGCGTTATCATTTGTATATATTCAAGGTATGGCAGTGACCTACGCGGCATTAGGTTTGGTTGTGGCCGCACTTGGCGGGCAAGTTCAAGGTTATTTGCAGCACCCTTATGTACTTATTAGCTTTAGTTTATTGTTTGTATTATTAGCAATGTCGATGTTTGGTTGGTACGAAATAAAGCTACCAAGTGGCATGATGAACAAGTTAACCCAAGTAAGTAATAACCAAAAAGGTGGCAACTACGTTGGTGTGTTTTTAATGGGCGTATTATCGGGCTTGATTGCCTCGCCTTGCACCACAGCACCTTTGTCAGCGGCGCTATTGTTTGTAGCACAAAGTGGCGACTATTTAGTGGGGGGATTAACGCTTTATGTACTGAGTTTAGGGATGGGACTGCCATTATTGTTACTCGGTACATCGGGCGGAAAACTATTGCCTAAAGCCGGTGGCTGGATGGAACAAGTTAAAACCCTATTTGGCTTTATTATGCTAGTTGTGCCACTTATATTACTTGAGCGCCTTTTAGATGCCGATGTTATTTTATTAATGGCGGGAGTATTGGCCTTGGCAACCGCGCTTTACTTGCATCACTGGCAAAGTAGCCAAACACAAGGAAAATTAAAAACAGCACTGTGGTTTGCTGCAACGTTACTCGTTGTTAGTGGCTTTAACTTAACTAAAAATTATTTTTGGCCAGTACACATGCAAACAATGCAAGTAAGTGCGCAAAGTAATGAGTTTAAGCAAGTAGCCAATTTAACTGAGTTAAAAGCAGCCGTTGCTCACGCTAATGAGCAAGGCCGACTGGTTATGGTCGACTTATATGCTGATTGGTGTATTGCGTGTAAAGAATTTGAGCATTACACCTTTCCCGATGCAAAAGTGCAAAATGAGTTTAGTCACTTTGAGCTTATTCAAGTCGATTTAACCGACAGCGATAACAAAACAATCGAACTAATGGAAGAATATACGGTGTTTGGTTTACCGAGTATTTTGTTTTTTAATACCCAAGGAGAGGAGCTAAGTGCACAACGTGTTACCGGCTTTTTGAATGCTGAAGATTTTGCTCAGCACCTATCTACAGTACGCGCCAGCGTAAAGTAGCAATATAATAGCCCCCCATAATTTAAAGGTGGGGCTATTACTACTGCCTCAACATTTGTACCCAATACAGAGATAAGACCAGTATTTTGCTGTTATTTACGTCGAAATCACTATAATAGTTGGTTAACGTGAGAAATTGTTGTTATCTTATTTTTTATACTCACATTTTTGTAAAAAATTAGTTAACGACTGCTTAACTCATTACTTATAGGATATATCGCGTATTATGGCTGCAAAATTCAAGCTTTTAGTTATAAATGGCCCAAATTTAAATATGCTAGGTAAACGTGAGCCAGATAAATACGGTTCACGTACGCTAAGCGAAATTATGAGCGAACTAACATGTGCCGCTGATAGTTTAAATGTTGAGTTAACGCACTTCCAAAGTAATAGTGAGCAAGCACTGATAGAGCGTATTCACGATACTTGGCAAGCGATTGATTACATAATTATTAATCCTGCTGCATTTACGCATACGAGCGTCGCATTACGTGATGCATTGTTAAGTGTTGATATTCCGTTTTTTGAAGTGCATTTAAGCAACGTGCACGCACGTGAAGCGTTTCGCCATCATTCGTATTTTTCTGATGTGGCGCAAGGCGTAATATGTGGATTAGGTGCAATGGGTTATCACGCAGCGCTTGAAGCTGCAGTAAACCAATTGCAAAACTCAAATTAATTTTAAACACACAAACTAATAGGCGGGCCGTTTATGGATATTCGCAAGATCAAAAAACTTATTGAATTAGTAGAAGAGTCAGGTATTGCTGAGCTAGAAATCACTGAAGGTGAAGAGTCAGTACGTATAAATCGTAATAACATGAGTGCAGGCCCAGGCTATGCTCAGTTTGCGCCACAGCAATATGCACCAGCACCAGTTGCCGCTCCAGTTGCTGCAGCTCCTGCAGCAGCAGTTGAAGCCGCTGCTCCAGCAGCCTCTACAGGTCATCAAGTTAAATCACCTATGGTTGGCTCATTCTACGCTGCAGCTTCACCAGAAGCGCCAGCATACGTAGAAGTTGGTTCTCAAGTTAAAGTTGGCGATACATTATGTATCATCGAAGCAATGAAAATGATGAACCAAATTGAGTCAGACAAAGCTGGTACAGTAAAAGCTATTTTAGCTGAAAATGGCGAGCCAATAGAATTTGATCAACCTTTATTCATCATTGAATAATAGCGCAACCTAAAAGGCCAACTCTAATGTTAGATAAAGTAGTCATTGCAAACCGAGGTGAAATTGCACTTCGTATATTGCGCGCCTGCAAAGAGCTTGGGATCAAAACGGTTGCTGTGCATTCAACGGCAGATCGCGATCTTAAGCATGTATTGCTTGCAGATGAAACCATCTGTATTGGTAAACCAGCAGCAACAGAAAGTTATTTAGATATTCCGCGTATTATTGCCGCGGCTGAAATAACTGACGCTGTAGCGATTCATCCTGGTTATGGTTTTCTTGCAGAAAATGCTGATTTTGCCGATCAAGTTGAGCAAAGTGGTTTTGTATTTATTGGTCCTACTGGCGATACAATTCGTCTTATGGGCGATAAAGTATCTGCAATCGCAGCAATGCGTAAAGCCGGTGTTCCGTGTGTACCAGGCTCAGATGGTCCAGTATCAGATGACAAAGAGCGCAATATGCAAATTGCTAAGCGCATTGGTTATCCGGTAATCATTAAAGCCGCTGGTGGCGGTGGTGGTCGTGGTATGCGTGTTGTGCGCAGCGAAGCTGAACTGATTGATTCAATTGCATTAACCCAGCAAGAAGCGAAGCAGTTCTTTGGTAATGGTATGGTTTACATGGAGAAATACCTTGAAAACCCACGTCATATCGAAGTACAAATTTTAGCTGATGGCCAAGGTAATGCTGTGCATTTAGGTGAACGTGATTGTTCTATGCAACGTCGTCACCAAAAAGTAGTTGAAGAAGCACCCGCTCCAGGAATTACAGCAGAAACACGTAAGTTTATTGGTGAGCGCTGTACGCGTGCCTGTATTGAAATTGGTTATCGTGGAGCTGGTACGTTTGAGTTTTTATACGAAAACGGCGAGTTTTATTTTATCGAAATGAATACCCGTATTCAGGTTGAGCATACAATTACTGAAATGGTTACAGGTATTGATTTAGTTAAAGAACAGCTAAAAATTGCTGCTGGTCAGCCATTGTCGTTCACTCAAGACGATGTTGTTATTCGCGGCCATGCAATTGAATGTCGTATTAACGCAGAAGACCCAGAAACCTTTATTCCGTCACCGGGTAAAATTACACGTTTTCATCCTGCGGGTGGTTTAGGTATTCGTTGGGACAGCCATATTTATGCTGACTACACGGTTCCACCACATTACGATTCAATGATTGGTAAGCTAATTACTTACGGTGAAAACCGTGACGTAGCAATTGCTCGTGCACGTAACGCACTAAATGAATTAGTAATCGACGGTATTAAAACCAATACTCCGCTGCATAAAAGAATTCTTGCAGACGAAAACTTCCAAAATGGTGGGACTAATATCCACTATCTTGAGAAAAAATTGGGACTATAATTCCTCGTTAATAGAAACCGGCGCTTAGCCGGTTTTTTTATCTTTAAAAATTGGCTGTATCACCTTAAATAAATAATCTGGTATGATTAACAAATATGCGCTTTAATAAATTTTTGAGGTAAAGGTAATAATGTCACGTAGTTTTAAGTCTCACTTGAGTGATGATATTGCCACGGTAACAATGGGCAATCGAATTGCGGCTATTATAGAGCAAGGTGCGGTAATTTATTTACATGGCGATTTAGGCGCGGGTAAAACCACCTTTACACGTGGCATAGTGCAAGGTTTTGGCCATACAGGTAAGGTTAAAAGTCCAACGTATACCTTAGTAGAGCCATATGAGCTGGAGCGCGCTAATGTTTACCACTTTGATTTGTATCGTTTAGGTGATCCAGAAGAACTTGAATATATGGGAATACGCGATTACTTTTCAGCGCAAGCAATTTGTGTGGTTGAATGGCCAGAAAAAGGCGGAGAGTTTATTCCTGTGCCAGATTTAAATATTACCTTAAGCTATGTAGGCGATGAGCGAAATATCGTTATTAATAGTGCCAGTGAGCGTGGTAGCGTAATTATTGAAAAACTAAATAACTTAACCTCAGAGTAATAATATTGGTTATATAACAAATAATAAAATAGTTAAGGCAGTCACTATCAACATGAGTCGCGGTGTAATTAAACTCTTTATTTATCTTGTAGCTATCACTACGAGTTCGTCGCTATGGGCACAAAATACCATTAATAGTGTGCGCGTTTGGCCATCTCCCGATAGCACTCGGGTGGTATTTGATTTAACTGAAAAGCCTGACTTTAGTTATTTTATGCTTAAAAATCCTAGCCGTTTAGTGGTTGATTTAGAGCAAACACGGGAGCTTAAAGTGTTACCCGGTATTCCGCCTGAGCATCAAATTGTTAGTAAGCTTCGTTATTCTAAACCAAAAAATAAACACAGCGTGCGCTTTGTATTTGAATTGAGTGCCCCGGTAAAGCCTGTGGTTTTTGCATTAGCACCAACGGGCCCCTATAAAAACAGGTTGGTTGTTGATCTATATGATAAAAGTGAATCATCCACAGCAGTATCACCAGCGCAAACAGCGGCTAAAAACCGTCAATTAAGCCAAGAGCGCGATATTGTTATTGCGATTGACGCTGGTCACGGTGGCGAAGACCCTGGCTCAATTGGCCCATCGGGTACCTATGAAAAAACGATTACATTACAAATAGCTAAACGCTTAGAGAGGATGATTGACTCTGAGCGCGGGATGATTTCGCGTATGGTGCGCAGCGGCGATTACTTTGTAAAGCTCAATACCCGCACCAATCGTGCTCGTGAGAAAAAAGCTGATTTTTTTGTCTCTATTCATGCTGATGCATTTACGAGCCCAGGTCCAAATGGTGCCTCAGTGTGGGTGTTATCACTGCGCCGTGCTAACTCAGAAATAGGTAAATGGATTGAAGATAAAGAAAAACACTCTGAGCTTTTAGGTGGCGCGGCAGATGTAATAAAAGATGCCGCCAATGAAAAGTACTTAGCGCAAGCACTGCTTGATATGTCGATGGATCATTCGATGAAAACCGGTTTGAGCGTTGCTGATGAAGTAGTAAAAGAGCTGCGTAAGGTGGCAAAGTTACATAAAAAAGATCCTCAACATGCGAGTCTTGCAGTATTAAAGTCACCAGACATTCCTTCTATTTTAATCGAAACAGGGTTTATTTCTAATCCCCGTGAAGAAAAATTGCTAAAAAGTGCTAATCACCAAGAGCGTTTAGCCAAAGCTATATTTACCTCAATTAAAAATTATTACTTAAAAAATCCACCTGACGATTCTTTATTTGCCAAGTTAAAGTCGCAATATCCAACCAAGCATAAAGTTCGCCCGGGGGAGTCGTTAAGCATGTTAGCGAGTCGCTACGGCATAACTATAAACAAGTTAAAGCAGGCGAATAAACTAAGCTCTAATACCTTATTTATTGGCCAAGAACTCGATATACCGCAAAGTTAATTGCTTATCATTAGAGTCATGTTTGTTAGGAAGTTGAATGAGTATTGAAATACTACCCGCACGTTTAGCGAACCAAATTGCTGCAGGTGAAGTGGTCGAGCGCCCCGCGTCGGTGGTAAAAGAATTAGTAGAAAACAGCCTAGATGCTGGTGCTACACGCATTCAAATAGATATTGAGCGAGGTGGGCACAAACTAATTCGTATTCGTGACAATGGTGCGGGTATTGCTCAAGACGAGCTTACATTGGCGCTTTCTCGCCATGCAACCAGTAAATTGAAATCCCTCGATGATTTAGAAAATATTTGCTCACTGGGGTTTAGAGGTGAAGCACTGGCGTCAATTAGTTCCGTTTCGCGCTTAACGCTAAGCTCAAAAACTAAACATCAAGAAGCCGCTTGGCAAGCATTTGCACAAGGCCGCGATATGGCTGTGCAAGTAAAACCAGTAGCGCACCCAGATGGCACCACCATAGAAGTAAAAGATTTATTTTTTAATACGCCAGCCCGGCGCAAATTTTTACGTACCGAAAAAACAGAGTTTAGCCATATTGATGAGCTTATAAAGCGCATTGCGCTGAGTCGATTTGATGTATCTATTACCCTTACTCATAATGAAAAAGTAGTCAGGCAGTACCGTGCTAAAACTGATCCTAGCCAAGCAATTGCCCGTGTAGCGCAAGTGGCGGGTAAAGCATTTGCTGAGCAAGGCTTGCATATTCAATCGGGCGAGGGGGGCTTGCAGCTCCATGGCTGGGTATTGCCGGTTGGTTCTGCTAACACCGTGCAGTATACCTATGTAAACAATCGCATGATGCGCGACAAGCTTATACTGCACGCTATTCGCCAAGCATTTGAAGAAGTAAGTGGTGCCCAAGAGTTACCCGGTTTTGTTATTTATATTGATATTGACCCTCGTCAAGTCGATGTAAATGTTCATCCGGCAAAACACGAAGTACGTTTTCATCAAGGGCGTTTAGTACACGACTTTATACTACAAGCAATTAAACAAGTTGTTGTGCCACTGCAAGGTGAGTTTACTAATGAGCCTTTAAATAACCTAGCCGATACGGCATTTAGTCAGACAGACACTGCGCGTTCTCCCACTGGGAATTTTGAGTCGGGTGAGGTATTTGATTATCCTAAATCGCAATTGCAACCATCTCATAGTGTCAGTTCTGGCGGCGCATCGCTAAGTTCGCGTGGTGCGGGAGGGGGTGGCGGCGCCTACAGAGCTGCACCTAGTACTAATCATCATGATATTAATGCTTTTTATCAGGGCGTGAGTGAGCAGCATGCCGCGCATTTTGACCAAGGTGCTCACGTATCTGTTGGGGTTAACCAGTCACACGCTGTGGAGCAGGCAGTTGCTTTAAAAACGGTTGCTATTATCAGCATCAACGAAGGCGTGTGTGTGTTTAGCAGCGAGCAGCAATTGTATTGCTCACATTTTAAATATGCATTAGTTGATGATTGGCATGAGAAAATAAAAGAGCAGGGCAGCTTAGAGGGCAAAGCGCTGTTGTTGCCAGTACGGGTTAATTTATCCAAGCAAGACTGTGAGCTAATAGCAGCGCAACAGTCTTGGTTTACGCTATTAGGTTTTGAGCTAATTATTGAAAAACAGTTTGTGATGGTTAAAAAACTTCCCGCGTGCTTATATTTATTAGACGTTACTAGCGCGGTTGAAAGCCTGCTGGAAGCGTGTAAAGCACCACTTGAAAACATAGAAAGCTGGTTGGCGTGGCAGATGCAGCACACACCAGCGCGTTTTTATTCCAGCAATATCTTTTTAGCGCAGCAAGCCCGCATGCAAAATAATCCGCAAACAATTGAACGTTTGCGTGTAAAAGCAGTTAAAATAGATATAGAGCACTATTTAACGCAATTAGATTAAGGTATTCGTGTTGAGTAATTTACCAGTCATATTTTTAATGGGTCCAACTGCAGCGGGTAAAACGGCGTTGGCAATTTCATTGTGTGAGCATTTAAATACCGAAATAATTAGTGTTGATTCAGCGTTAGTATATAAGGGTATGGATATTGGCACGGCTAAACCCGATGCATCAGAGTTAGCACGTGCTCCGCATCACTTAATTGATTTATTTGACCCAAGTGAAACTTATTCAGTTGCTGATTTTAGACGTGATGCGATAATAAAAATAGATGAATTTCATCAGCAAGGTAAGGTGCCGGTATTAGTTGGCGGCACCATGTTGTACTTCAAGGCTCTGATTGATGGTTTATCACCACTGCCAGAAGCTAACGTGGAAATAAGAGCCGAACTTGAAGCGCAAGCTGCGCAATATGGCTGGCCACATTTGTATCAAGAACTGGTAAAAATAGACCCGCAAGCAGCGCAAAAAATGAGTGAAAACGATTCACAAAGAATTAATCGTGCTTTAGAGGTATACAAATTAACAGGTAAAACCATGACCGAGCTGCAAAAGCAAAAACAGCCGGTTTTACCTTATACTTTTCATCAATTTGCTATTGCGCCAACGCAGCGCAGTGAATTACATCAGCGAATTGAAAAAAGGTTTAAAATAATGCTCGAACAGGGGTTTGAAAATGAAGTTTCGACCCTATATCTACGTAAGGATTTACACCCCAATATGCCTTCTATTCGTTGTGTAGGTTATAGACAAATGTGGGATTACCTTGCGGGTGAAATTGACCATGATGAAATGGTATTTCGCGGCATTGCGGCTACACGTCAATTGGCTAAACGCCAATTAACTTGGTTAAGAAGCTGGCCTGATGTTACATGGTTAACAACGGGTGATGAAGAAAACTTGCATCGTGTAGTAAGTTCGCTAAGCTAGTAGTAGTTGAATAAAATTTAGCTTTGTTAAATAAGTTCAGCCACTTAATTATAATAACACCTAGAACGAAGGAATAATAACATGGCAAAAGGCCAATCGTTACAAGACCCATTTTTGAATGCACTACGCCGTGAGCGCATCCCAGTATCAATCTTTTTGGTTAATGGCATAAAATTACAAGGTAAAATTCAGTCATTTGATCAATTTGTTATTTTACTAGAAAACACCGTAAATCAAATGGTGTATAAACATGCAATTTCAACAGTTGTTCCTGCTCGTGCAGTTAATTTCCAAGGTGTTCAAGAAAATGACGACACTGAAGAACCTGAAGCTGGAAACATTTAAATTAGGAGCGTGATGCTTGTTTGACCGCTATAAATCTGGCGAACAGGCAGTTTTAGTTCATATTGACTTTCCTAAAGAGGGGGATCGCGAAGATCTTCACGAATTAGAATTGTTGGTATCTTCTGCTGGTGTTAGTAGTTTGGCGGTTGTGCAAGGCAGCCGTCAAGCACCACATCCGAAACTATTTGTCGGAACTGGTAAAGCAGAAGAAATAGCTGAGACTGTTAAAATCCACAATGCCGATGTCGTTATTTTTAATCATCAACTCAGACCGTCCCAAGAGCGTAACTTAGAACGCATTTTGCAATGTCGTGTGCTTGATAGAACCACCCTTATTCTTGATATATTTGCGCAACGTGCACGTACCCACGAAGGTAAGTTGCAAGTTGAACTGGCGCAATTGCGTCATATGTCCACGCGACTAATTCGTGGTTGGACGCATTTAGAGCGTCAAAAAGGGGGCGTGGGTTTACGTGGGCCAGGTGAAACACAGCTCGAAACCGATAGACGCTTATTGCGCGCCCGCCTGCAAAATATTCGTGCACGCCTAGATAAAGTTGCTGTACAGCGCGAGCAAGGTAGACGAGCTCGTAGCCGTAACGAAATACCAACTGTATCGTTAGTAGGGTATACTAACGCGGGTAAATCAACATTATTTAATCGTATTACAAACTCAGATGTTTATGCTGCAGATCAATTGTTTGCGACGCTTGACCCAACGTTACGAAAACTTGAGTTAGGCGATGTTGGTCCGGTTATTTTAGCCGATACTGTTGGCTTTATTCGCCATTTGCCGCATGACTTAGTGGCGGCATTTAAAGCGACGCTAACAGAAACGCGAGAAGCCGACTTACAGCTGCATGTTATTGATGTGGCAGATGCACGACTAAAAGAAAATATTGAACAAGTACAATCAGTACTCAAAGAAATTGAAGCTGATGAAGTACCGCAATTATTGGTTTATAACAAAATTGATGCGCTGGATGATATTACTGCGCGTATTGATCGCGATGATGAAGGCCAACCTATAAGGGTATGGCTTTCTGCTCAAACCGGCGAAGGTTGCGAGTTACTTAGCGAAGCTATTAGCGAATTACTTGCTAAACAAATGCTTAGCGAAACATTATTGCTTGCACCACAATATGGACGGTTAAGATCGTCGTTATTTAGTTTAAGTGCGGTAAGCGACGAGCGCTTTGATGAACAAGGTAACTGGCTGTTAGATGTTAGGTTACCTGTAGTTGAGTGGAATCGTTTAATTAAAGAATTTGGTCCTGAAATTGCTGGTTTTATCGTCTGTGATTAAAAATTGATGTAATTAATGTCGGTTTTTGTATAAGAAACGCAGTAGATTTGTTAGATTTAACTCAATTTCCTTATTTATTTAGATAACAATGGAGTATAGCTATGGCCTGGAATGAACCGGGTAATAATGGCAATGATAAAGATCCGTGGAATAACAAAGGCGGACGAGATCAAGGCCCACCTGATTTAGACGAGGTGCTGCGTAAATTCAGTAACAAGTTTAGTGGCTTATTTGGCGGCAAAAAACCGGGCAATGGTAGCGGCGGTGGACTTGGTGGAGCCGGTATTTCATTTATACTTATAATTGCTGTAATTGTATGGGCACTCAGTGGTATTTATACCGTGAAAGAAGCTGAGCGTGGTGTGGTTCTTCAATTTGGTAAGTATGATCGTATTGCTGATCCTGGTCTGCGTTGGAAAATGACCTTTATTGAAACCATAATACCAGTAGATATTGAAGCTGTTCGTTCATTATCAACGTCTGGTTTTATGTTAACTGAAGACGAAAACGTAGTAAGCGTTGAGTTCCAAGTTCAATATCGTGTTATTGACCCATACTTGTATAAATTTAGTGTAACTAATGCAGATAGTAGCTTAGAAGAAGCACTAGAAAGTGCACTACGTTATGTAGTTGGCCATGCAAAAATGGACCAAGTACTAACAAACGGCCGTGAGGTTGTGCGCCAAAATACATGGGATGAGCTGAACAAGGTTATTGAACCTTATAACTTAGGTTTAATTGTGACTGACGTGAACTTTAAAGATTCTCGTCCACCGGCTGAAGTTAAAGATGCGTTTGATGATGCAATTGCTGCACAAGAAGATGAAGAGCGCTTTATCCGTGAAGCTGAAGCATATGCGCGTGAAATTGAACCTCGTGCTCGTGGTCAAGTTACACGTATGACTCAAGAAGCCGAAGGTTATCAAGAGCGTATTACACTTGAGGCACAAGGTGAAGTTGCTCGTTTTGAAAAGCTATTACCAGAATATCAAGCGGCTAAAACAGTAACTCGTGAACGTTTATACATTGATGCAATGCAAGAAGTATTAGGCAATAGCTCTAAAGTACTTGTTGATGTAAAAGGTGGCAACAACATGATGTACTTACCACTTGATAAAATTATGGAAAAGCAAGGCACAGCAACCCGTGTTGCACTTCCTAGCTCAAGTGATATTCAAGATTTACGTAACAAAGTAAATACGTCACGTAACAGCTCTGTTAATAGTGGTAATGACCGCTTTAACAACGATCGTTTTAATGATGGGAGATAACAATAATGAAAAACTTTAGTTTAGTCATACTATTAGCTGCCATTGTAATGTCTTTCTCGTCAGTTTTTGTTGTACCTGAAGGGCAAAAAGCAATTGTTTTGTTATTCAGTAAAGTACAAAAAGACAGTGATGATCAAGCCATAGTGTACAGCCCCGGCTTACAATTTAAAGTACCATTTTTTAGCCAAGTACGTCGTATTGATGCACGTATTCAAACGCTTGATGGTACACCAGACCGCTTTGTAACGAGCGAGAAAAAAGACTTAATTGTTGACTCGTTTGTAAAATGGCGTGTTAACGACTTTAGTGCTTTTTACTTGCGTGCTCGTGGCGATAAGCAATATGCTGAAACGCTGCTAGAACAAAAAGTAAATAACGGTCTACGTACTAACTTTGGTACGCGTACTATTCGTGAAATAGTGTCGGGTGAGCGTAGCGAGTTAATGGAAGAGGCGTTAGTACAAGCTTCTGAAAGTGCCCGCGAGCTAGGTATTGAAGTACTTGACGTGCGTGTTAAGCAAATAAACCTACCACAAGAAGTAAGTAGCTCGATTTATCAGCGTATGCGTGCAGAGCGTACTGCGGTTGCTAAAGAGCATCGTTCAGAGGGTCAAGAAAAAGCCGAAACTATTCGTGCTGGCGTTGATCGTCGTGTAACGGTAATGCTTGCCGATGCTGAGCGTAATTCACGTACAGTACGTGGTCAAGGTGATGCAGATGCAGCAGCTATTTATGCTAATGCGTACAATAAAGATCCTGAGTTTTTTAGTTTTGTTCGTTCGTTAGAGGCGTATAAACAAACCTTTAAAAACAAGCAAGACGTAATGGTTCTTTCACCAGATAGCGACTTCTTTAAATATATGAAAGGTGCTACTGCACAATAAAGCTAACCAATATATTTAAATCTTAAAAGCCTCGCGTTAGTGGGGCTTTTTATTGAAACAGATTTAATGCATTAAACCACTGTTATCTATGTGGTTATTAGTTAATATTTATACATATAAATATACGAGCGGAAAATATAAGCTAAACGGGGTGAACTTTGGCTTTGTTTTCTGGTAGAATCTTGTCCTAATTTTTTTAAGTGAAGTTACAATGGGTAAAAACGTTGTTGTATTAGGCACCCAATGGGGTGACGAAGGTAAGGGTAAGGTAGTTGACCTCCTTACAGATAAAGCATCTTTAGTAGTTCGTTATCAAGGTGGGCACAATGCTGGCCATACCTTAGTGATCGACGGTGAAAAGACAGTTCTGCACCTTATTCCATCGGGTGTATTACGTGACAATGTTAAATGTGTGATTGGTAATGGTGTTGTATTATCACCAGAAGCGCTAATGAGAGAGATTGGCATGTTAGAAGCACGTGGCGTACCTGTACGCGAGCGTCTTTTAATCAGTGCTGCATGTCCATTAATTTTGCCTTTCCATGTTGCATTAGATGTAGCCCGTGAAACTGCACGTGGTGATAAGCCAATTGGTACAACTGGCCGTGGTATCGGTCCTGCGTACGAAGATAAAGTGGCACGTCGTGGTTTGCGCGTAGGGGATTTATTTAATCCTGAACTATTCGCAGCAAAACTAGAAGAAGTTCTTGAATACCATAACTTTACTTTAGTTAATTACTATAAAGTAGATGCTGTTGATTTTCAGAAAACCTTTGATGACGCAATGGCCGTTGCTGATATTTTAAAAGCGATGATTGTTGATGTTACTGAGCTTTTAGATCAAACGCGTTTAGCTGGCGACAACATTTTGTTTGAAGGCGCACAAGGTACGTTACTTGATATCGATCATGGTACTTACCCTTATGTAACGTCTTCTAACACTACAGCTGGTGGCGTTGCTACTGGTGCTGGTTTTGGCCCACTACACCTTGATTATGTGCTTGGTATTATTAAAGCATATACTACACGTGTTGGTTCAGGCCCTTTTCCTACAGAGCTTTACGACGGCCTTGATAAGCAAGACCCAGTTGGTAAGCACTTAGGCGATAAAGGCCATGAGTTTGGCGCAACCACTGGTCGACTTCGTCGTACTGGTTGGTTAGATGCCGTAGCAATGCGTCGTGCAGTGCAAATCAATAGTATTTCTGGTTTTTGTTTAACTAAGCTTGATGTTTTAGATGGCTTAGAAACACTTAAAATCTGTACTGGTTATAAGCTTGAAGATGGCACAGTTACTAACGTAACGCCATTAGCAGCTGAAGGTTACGAAAAAGTAACGCCAATATACGAAGAAATGCCTGGTTGGTCAGAAAATACTGTTGGTGTAACTAGCCTTGATGGTTTACCAAAAGCAGCGATTGATTACGTTAAGCGTATTGAAGAGCTCACTGGTGTTCCTGTTGATATTATTTCTACTGGTCCTGATCGTGTAGAAACTATGATACTTCGCAATCCGTTTGCGTAATATCAACTAGACTTGAAAAAAGCTGCTTAATGCAGCTTTTTTTATGTCTAAAAATAACAATAGAGTATAAATAACCTGAGATCCGGATAATAAACTTATCTCAAGCAGCTATTTTCAGCGCTAACTGCGTTGAATTTACTTGCAATAGGCCAGCTATTGACGCGTAAATTCGCCTTGTTTTCACTGAAAACCTCTGGCTAGAGAAA
>NZ_JACJES010000033.1:0-17896 GCF_014164175.1 Pseudoalteromonas sp. SG44-5
AGCCATGATAAAACTCCTGATTACTTTCGTAATGTTGCTATTTTAATTTAACCAAAAGCTATCACAATTGTATGCTCAAGCTCTGTACTAATTAAGTTAACGGCAGGATAAGTAATTTCTTTAGGATTAATTTTAAGTGATTTTATTAAAGCATCTGTATTGAATGAAAACGCACCTTTAATAAATGCGTTTATATAGCTAGTTATTAGTTAAACCAATTATTAACCGCCTAATAAGCTAATTGCGGCTTGTGGTATTTGGTTTGCTTGAGAGAGTATTGACGTACCGGCTTGCTGTAGTATTTGATTTTTAGTCATTTGCGCCGTTTCAATGGCAAAGTCAGTATCTTGTATACGACTACGTGATGCAGATACGTTTTCAGCTATATTAGCAAGGTTACTAATTGTATGAGAAAAACGGTTTTGTACTGCACCCAGACTCGCACGACTCCCATTTATTTCACCCAATGCATTATCAATAATTGCTAAGGCATTACTTGAGCCAACAGCTGAACTTATATCAATATCTTTTGCAAGAGTGTTTACTATATTACCCGGAGTAGCATCTATAGACGTTGCTGTACCACCAATCGTATGGGCCGTACCATCACCAATAGCAGCTACTGATGTTAATGTTTCTCCAGCCAAGGCACTACCACCTAAATTTACGCCAGTAGTGCCATTTACTGATGCTGTAACACCAATACCATTTAATGATGCGTTTAACGCTGATGAAAAAGAACCTAAATCAGTCACGTTACTTAAATCAACAACAATAGCAGATGATGCACCATCGGTATCAGTGTGTGTGAATGTTACAGACCCTTTTTCTCCAGTAGTAGCATCCCTAGCAATAAGAGCCGTCACATCAGCAGCAAGAAATGTACCGAGTGCAGGAGATCTTGATGTAGAACCTATTGCATCAGCACTTATATCACCTAATGACATAGTAATGGTTTCCGCTGCGTTTGCACCAACCTGAAAGCCTTTACTACCAAACGAGCCGTTCAATAAACTTTGACCACCAAACGATGTGGTTTCTGCAATACGTGTTAACTCTGTTTTTAATGCCGAGACTTCTTTTTGCAGTGCTGCGCGATCATCCGCAGAATTTGAACCATTTGCTGATTGCAAAGCAAGCTCTCGCATACGTTGTAATATGTTAGTCGATTCGCCCATCGCGCCTTCAGCGGTTTGTGCCATAGAAATACCATCGTTAGCATTTCGTTGTGCTACAGCTAAACCATTTATTTGCGATGTTAATCGGTTAGATATTTGTAGGCCAGCGGCATCATCTTTCGCGCTATTAATACGCATACCAGAAGACAGTCGCTCCATTGAAGTGGCTAAACCCTGACCTGATTTTGTTAAGTTTCGTTGTGCGTTTAGTGACGACACATTAGTATTTACTGTTAATGCCATTTTACCATCTCCGAGTGTTGAACAGGATGTGGTTCAAAATGCTTTTGCAGGAACCACTATTAGATGCAGTTAATAAAGCAGGTTTTGTGCCAACTCACTTAACAAATTCAACGCATTGTTTTTAAAGTAAAATATAAATATTAAACTGAATTTTAGAGTAGAAGTGAGTTTTATAATGGAAGGTTAATAAATAGTGACATTTTTTTGCCGCTTGGTTTAGTGGGGATATTCGGGGGCGATTACCGGGGTATAACATGTTTTTACTTTAGTGTATTTGGCTCTCTAAAGCGCAGCGCCCTCTTAGCCTTTTTGTGAGTAAAGCATTTAAATATTATTTTGCACAAAGAGAAAACAATGAGGGTAAATGAGCAGTAACTTAAACAGGTAATTTATATGTTTTTCTTCTCTAAAAGCGCAGCGCCCTCTTAGCCTTTTTGTGAGTAAAGCATTTAAATATTATTTTGCACAAAGAGAAAACAATGAGGGTAAATGAGCAGTAACTTAAACATAATTTATGTGTTTTTTCTTCTCTAAAGCGTAGCGCCCTCATAACCTCTTTGTAAATAAATTTACTAAACCCATTTGCACAAAGAACAGTAAATTTCAGATAGTCGAAAACCAAAAAGCGCGGTATAAAACCGCGCTTCCATCAACAAAAACGCCTAGCTTGGCTTGTTTTTGCCTAAAACCTGCTCTTTCACACCGTGCTTGGCTAATTTCTACCTAAAACCTGATACCTGACACCTAAAACCTGCTCTTTCACACCGTTCTTGGTTAATTTCTACCTAAAACCTGATACCTGACACCTCAAACCTGCTCTTTCACACCGTGCTTGGCTAGTTTTTGCCTAAAACCTGATACCTGACACCTCAAACCTGCTCTTTATCTTTAAATATAATCAAATAACGAGAGTTTGGCTAAGCGGCCGAAAGTAGCTTGCGACGCTTGGAGTGCGGTTTCTTGCTGAGTGAGTTCGCTAATTGCAGCAGCCATATCTACTTCAAGCAGGCTTGAACGATTACTTTGGTTTTGAATGTCTAGCGCAGAGTTAGAGTCGGTTACTCTTTCTAGTACATTCATGCGCCCGCCTAAACTGGCTTGGGTAAACACAACTTGCTCGCTGGCATTTTGCAGCTGCGTTACGCCATCGTTAAGTACTTGCTGAAAGTCATCACCTTCAAGTGTGCCATCGTTAAGGCCGGTAATAAGTGCTTGCAATGTATTAAGTACGTTTTCTTTATGTGGTTTTTCAAGACTAAAATCGAGCTGCTGCCCAGGTGCAGCTCCGGTTAGCTGAATTTTCATTCCGGCAAACTCTATTGGCTCGTCGGTTACATTCCCGCTAACAGGTGGTGTTTGCGCTACTCCATCTCGTAAAATTTCATACTGATCCGGATCGCCTGGGTTAGCACCAGCAGTAACCATTACATTAAAAGTATTTGCTGTGGCTGCAGCAGTAGGGTCGGCGTTATAGCTGGTTTTATGAAACTGATCGAAAACACCTTGTTTATCTACATAAACAGAACCCGTAAGCGTACTTGTATCATCTCCGGCATTAAATGATACATCGAGGCGTGCATTAGTTTTTTCAAAGGTGTCGTAGCCGTTGTCGCTAGATTTAATCGACACACCTTCGGCAATAGTAATTTTATGCTGACCTTGATCGCCTTGGTAATTATATTTTCCGCTAGCGGCATCAAACTGATACGGTTGCGTGCTGTCTTGGTAGCCTGAAAATATGTATTTACCGTCTTCCGAGCGGGTGTTCATTAAATTAGCTAACGTTTTTTGTATTTCGGTTAGCTCCGACGCTAACGACTTTAAGTCGTCTTTACTGTATGCGCCATTACCTGCTTTTAAGGCAATATCTTTAGCCGCTTGAATACTTTCGTTAATACCTTGCAGTACGCTTTCTTCGGTTTTGAGTCGGCCATTGAGCTGGTTAATATTTTTTGTATATTGCTCATTGCTTTGTATTTTATTGGTATACAGCATAGCTTGCGATATGTCGGCAGGCGCTTCTGAGGTAGATAAATACTTTTGCTTAGTATTTACTCGCTCTTGTGCGTTTGCTACGCCATTTTGATTTTGTAATATTTTATTAATGCTGTTTTGATACATTAAGTTATTTGATAAACGCATAATTACCTCGTGGCACTAAGTAAAGTGTCAAAAATAGAACGTGCAGCAGAAAGCACCTGAGCTGAAGCCGCATAAGATTGTTGAAAGCGCAGTAAATTGGCCGCTTCTTCGTCAAGGTTTACCCCAGATAACGACTCGTACCAAGCCTCTGACTGCTGTGCGAGTGCGTCGAATGCTGCGCCGTTTGTTTTAGCTTGGCCTGTTACCACGCCAATGTCGGTTACTAATCCGGCATACGCTTGGTTAAACGTTTTATGGTTATCGGCGGTGGCACTCGTCACTACATTTTGACGCACTAGGCCGCCATTTTGTAAATCAGCTAGCTTTAAACCATTGCGGTTATCATCAAAGCCTCCCTCGTTAAACTCTAACGTAAAGCTATCGCCTGTTGCTGGCGAGCCTTCAATATCAAAATCAAAGCCATAACCGTCATAAGGAGCACCAAGGCCAGCCAAAACATTTTTACCTGGTGGTGCAATAGTAATTGGCACATTGGCACCGTTTCCATCGCTAATTAAGTAATCATTTGTACCCGCTGCTTTAACAATGGTTATATCTCCATTAGCGAGTGCAGGAGGAGTCGTAGTTGTAAAACCACCAGCGGTAACACTACTCACACTGCCAGCAGAAATAGCGCCGCTACCGGTATTATTAACCCCATCGGCGGTGCGTATTGGCGATGCTAACGCTAGGTCTTCACCGCGCCCAGTTGTTAGCGATATATTTGCTGCGGCTTCTGAATTGAGCTTAATTTGAAATTTATCGCCTTCATTACCAGCACCAGCCATAGTTAACTGCAAGCCAAATAAATCAACACCAGGGTTATTTGCCGAGTTAATTTCACCGCCTACAAATGTTGCTGTTGTAGCGGCGCCTAATGGCTCGCCTTTATTATCTACTGGCTGAATACTCACTTCGTTTGGATTTGCGGTATAAGTCACAATAAAATCACTGGCAGGTAAATTACTGCCTTTGCCGGGCTCTACTGTTGCACTAACACCCGCACCGCCGGTATTAGCTTGATAGGCAAACCCTTTTGCCGTAGGTATATTGAATATATCGCCACCCAATTTACCGTTAGCATCCATTCCCAATTGATTTTGCTGATTAAATGCATCAGCCAACGCTAAACCCATTTGGCCTATTTGATTTTGTGCAGGTACTAAAATATCGTCTCTGAAGGCAAGTAAACCACCTATTTTGCCTTTTAATTTACTGGCATCAACTTCAAGCGGCACAGCTTTGCCGCCATTTACATCTAAGCGCAGTTCTTTAAAATTTGGATCGGGGTCGCCGCGCATCGAAAACAAGTTAAACGAGCCGTTTTGCATTACAACCGCTTCACCGCTGCCCATAAAAACGAGCTTTTCACCATTAGGGCCGTCAAGCGTTTCAATGTCGATTAACTCTGATAAATCGCGAATCGCTTTATCGCGCTCGTTATATGTGCCGCTTGCAGCAGATGCGTTGTTAGTACCATTAACACCAGCAATTTGTTGGTTTAACGATCCTATTTTTTGAATTAAGGTGTTGGCTTCATCGGAGAATATTTCGAGCTGCTCATTTACAACATTTTTTTGATCCAGCACTATTCCCGACAACCTATCCATTTGGCTTATTAAGCTGTCGGCGTTAGTCATTACTAACGAACGTGCAACCGTTGACGATGGCTGATTAAGCGCTTCTTGCACGTTATTAAATAGCGAATTAATACCGGTCGATAAGCTATTCGCTTCTTGCGAAAATAACGTATCGACCCGGTTTGCTTCACTTACAAACTGATCAAAAAACGTTTTATTTGAGGTGTCTCGGTTTAATTGTTTTTGTGCAAATTCATTAAGCAATCTGTAAGTATTACCTTTGCCAACTTGATTGCCGATCATGGTGCCATGCTCTGTACGCTCGCGCACATAGCCATCGGTATTTACATTAGTAATATTTTTACTGGTTGTTTGCAACAGATCAGTGTTTGCTCTTATTCCTGAATTAGCAATGTTTAATAAATTAAACGACATGTTACTTTACTCCTTGGCGGATCACGTTTGTTGCAATATTTTTAAGCTCGCTACTGTTAAGTACGCGCTTTATTTTATCCGCATAATTTGGGTCTGTTGCATAACCGGCTTGTTGTAATGAGTCTAAAAACACTGCCGGTTTGGCGGTATTTTGTAATGCTTGTTGATAGCGTGGATTTTGAGTTAAAAAATCAACAAAGTCGTTTACGCTGTCTTTTATTGAGTCGTAAGCCCTAAAACTGGCTTGTTTTTTAACTGCAGCGCCTTGTTCAAACTCTAAGGTTACTTTGTTAGCTTTTTCGCCCTGCCAGCTTTTATCTGACTTAATATTAAATAAGTTATTTGAGCTGTTACCGTCGCTTTTATTAATAATATGCTTACCCCAACCGGTTTCAAGCGCTGCTTGAGCCACCATAACGGCTGGGTTTAAACCAATTTTTTTAGCCGCTGTTTTAGCATGCTCCCATACCGAACTTACAAATTCTTCGGCCGTTTCAAAGTTTGGCTTAGCTACTTCTGGCTTTTCGGTGTTCATAGCGCTTTTATCTACAGGCTCAGTTACGGCTTTTTTACGCTGTTGCTGCGGCAACTCTATGCCAGCACGCTGATCGCTTAAAAGATCGTTACTGGTTCTGAGTACTGAAGCTGGGGTGTAATTTTTTGCCGTAGGAGAAAGTTGCTGCACTATTAAGTCGGCAAGCCCTAATGAGCCATTAGACGAGAGCTCTGATGAAAGTTGCTGATCGTGCATTTCTTCAAAAAACTTTACGCTACTTGAATTTAATGGGCTTTCTTTGTCTTCGAAGGCTTCGCTGGCTTTGCGCATGCTTTTAAGCAGCATTTGCGTAAATATGGCTTCAAATTGTGCCGCTGCTTTTTTGAGAGCCGCTTTTGAGGCATCACTAGACGCGTCGCCACTGTTTAGGGCATCTTTACGCAAAGCGTTTAAGTTACCTAAATCAAAAAAGTTTTGCTTATCGAGATGATTTGTTTCCATCAGCTTTTTGACACAATAATGAATAATGTATAAAGCAATGCAAAAATTGAGCCAGAGGGGAAGGTGTTAAGCAAAATGCCATCGGTTACCAGCTTTTAAAACTGACCACCGATAGCATTACGTTGTTTTAAATTACAACTAGCTGGCCGTTTATTGCGCCAGCTTCTTTTAGGGCTTCTAGTATTGCCATTAAATCGCCAGGCGCGGCGCCTACTTCGTTTATAGCGCGTACTAGGTCATCTAGGCTCACTCCGGGGTTAAATACAAATGCCCGTGAGTCGTCTTGTTTTATATCTATAATACTTTGCTGGGTAACAACGGTATCGCCATCGCTAAAAGCATTAGGCTGCGATACGTTTAGCTGCTCTGCAATCGTTACTGTTAAGCCACCGTGAGTAATAGCAGCTGGTTGCAACTTTACATTTTTACCAATAACAATAGTACCAGTACGCGAATTAACAATAATTTTTGCCGCTGTATCTGCTGGGGTAAATTCTAGGTTTTCGAGCGTTGATAAGTAAGACACGCGCTGCGAGGCGTCTCTTGGGGCAATCACTCTAATAGACGCTGCATCGAGTGCTTGGGCGCTATTTGGGCCAACTAAATCGTTTATGGTTTTTTCTAATCGCTTAGCGGTAGTAAAGTCTGGGCGATTTAAGTTAAAAGTAATATAGTCGTTTTGCATAAATGGGCTTTTAACTGCGCGCTCAACGGTTGCGCCATTTGGAATACGCCCCACTGTTGGCGTGTTTATAACGACTTTACTGCCATCAAGCCCTTCTGCGCCTAAACCACCTACAATTAAACTACCTTGGCCAATAGCGTATACGTTGCCGTCGACCCCCTTTAAAAAGGTTTGCAATAAAGTACCACCACGTAAACTACCTGCACTACCAATAGATGATACGGTAATATCAATAGTTTGCCCGGGCTTTCTAAAAGGCGGTAGCTCTGCATGCACTGCAACCGCAGCCACGTTTTTAATTTTTGGTTTTAAGCTTGCCGGTAGCGTAATTCCAAAGCTGTTTAACATGCCTTTAAAGCTTTGCTCGGTAAATCGGCTTTGCTCGCCCGTACCAGGTAAGCCAACAACTAGGCCATAGCCTACTAATTGGTTTGAGCGTACGCCCTCAACCATAGACACATCTTTAATGCGCTCGGCCATGGCAGGAAGTTGCCAGCCAAGTAACACCATTAAACAAAAAACTTTAAATACATTCATAATGAATGTCCTCTAAAAAGGAAAAAGTGAGCTACTAAAAAAGCGTGTTAGCCAACCGGCACTTTGTGCTTCTTGAGTTTGCCCTTTGCCCGAATATTGAATTCGTGCATTAGCAATTCTATTTGACTGTACGGTATTGTCTGCAGTTACATCTTCTGGCCTTACTAATCCCTCTAAACGAATAAATTCTTCGCCTGAGTTTAACGTTAGCCATTTTTCGCCGCGAATAACTAAGTTACCATTAGGTAAAACACGCATTACGTTTACCGATATATCACCGGCTAAACTATTTGACTGATTTGATTTTGAGTCGCCTTTAAATGACGCGTCGCTGCCAATACCAAATTGAATGCTGTCGCCGCCAATATTTACCGGTAATCCGCCTAAACCAATAACGGGGTCGAGTTTTGCGTCTGACTGTTTATCAGTTTCTGTTTTTGCCGCTTTAGAGGCTTGCGTAGATTCTTGCAATTTAACCGTAATTATATCGCCGGTACGCAGTGCTTTTTTATCAGCGTATAAGTCGTTCGATAAATACGTATTAAACAGTGAGCCATTAGCAATTGCCGGTTCAACATTGGGTTCTGGGTACATGGGTGCGTAGTAAGGGTCGTCTTGTACTACATCACTATTTTGTGTAGACACACAGCCACTTAACAATAAAGTACCCGCTGCAAATAATATAATATTGCGCATAATAACCTCTAAAATATTATAATTGCTGATTGATGTAGCTCATCATTTCATCAACTGCCGAAATTACTTTTGAGTTCATTTCGTAAACACGCTGGGTTTCTATTAGGTTTACCAACTCTTCGGTTACGTTTACGTTTGACGTTTCTAGTGAACCTTGAATAATAGTGCCTAGCCCATCAACCCCAGGGTTACCCTGCACCGGCGCGCCACTTACCGCAGTTTCGGTGTAAAGGTTTTGCCCTATAGGCTCAAGGCCCGACGGATTAATAAAGTCACTAATGGTAATTTGCCCAATAACCACGTTATCGGCCTGCCCTGCAACACGTACAGACACTTCGCCGTCTTGTGATACGGTGATTGATTGCGCGTCATCGGGTACGTTCATTTCTGGTTGAACCACATAACCGGCACCCGAGGTTACAACTCGTCCGTCACCATCGGTAGTAAATTGCCCGTTGCGCGAATAAGCAATATTGCCATCTGGCTGTAGTACTTCAAAAAAGCCTGAACCAGAAATCATCCAATCTAGTGAGTTTTCAGTAGTTAGCATATTACCTTGCGAAAAGTTTTTTTGGTTAGCTACCACTTTGGCACCAGCACCTAGCATTAAACCTGATGGCATTTCGGTATCTTGCGATGAGCGACCGCCTGGTTGATTAATGTTTTGGTATAGTAAATCTTCAAAAACGGCGCGGCTTTTTTTATAACCAACTGTACTGGCGTTGGCTAAGTTATTTGAAATAACCGAAATGTCGGTTTGTTGGGCGTCAAGCCCTGTTTTACTGATCCACAATGCTGGATTCATAATCGTGTCCTCATTTTAAAGTTAAACTATGCGCAACAGCTGATCTTGCGATTGATCTATTTCTTCTGCTGTTTTCATTAGCTTTACTTGTAATTCAAATTGGCGTTGATGGCTGATCATATCGACCATTTCGTGTACCGGATTAACGTTCGACATTTCTAATGCGCCGCTTATCACTTGTACGTTAGCTGAGGTTTCAACCGTTTGATTTGGTTTTGGTCTAAATAAACCATCGTTACCTTTTTCAAGTGTTGAGTTATTTGCCTCAACCACTTTTAAACGATCAACCTCTTCTAAAAAGTTAGCCGGCGCGCCTTGTGGGCGTACTTGTATGGCACCGTCTTTACTAAATTCTATTTTTTCAATCGGGACTGGCAAAATAATAGGGCCGCCTTCGCCAATTACTTGACGACCACCGCTGGTGACTAACATGCCTTCGGCGGTAATGTTAAGCGTACCTACTTTTGTATAAGCTTCGTTGCCGGAGGCGTCTTGTACACTCAGCCAGGCATTATCGCTCATGGCAATGTCGAGCTCGCGACCGGTTTGCTGTATGCCACCCGATGTCATGTTTGAACCTGGGCGCTCTTCCATAGAAAACACCCGCGATGGCAAACCTTCACCAAACGCTTGCATAGATCGAGCTTGGGCAAAGTCGGCTTTAAAACCTGTGGTATTTGCGTTCGCCAAATTATTGGCTTTAAGGGCAAGCCCCATTAAGCTTTGCTTAGCGCCAGACGCGGCAATGTAGACCATTTTATCCATAACATCGACTCACTTAAAAATCTCTGTAAGAACAAATGCAATATATGCGCCATTGTTAAATACAGCAGTAAAACTGCACCGCCAAGCAATGTGGTATACCGCCGGTAGCTGCAGAAATTATAGGGATGAGGTTCTAGGGGCTAGGTTCTAGGTTGATACCTGACGCCTCAAACCTGCTCTTTAAATTTCTACCTAAAACCTGATACCTGATGCCTCAAACCTGCTCTTTAAATTTCTGCCTAAAACCTGATACCTGACGCCTCAAACCTGATCTTATAAACAAAAAAGGCTGCAATTAAGCAGCCTTGAATATTCAAATTAATAAATTGTGCTTTATCTAATTTGTAGAATACTTTGCTGAATTGTTGAGTTAACTTCCAGCGCTCGCGAGTTTGCTTGGAAATTACGCTGTGCGCTAATTAAATCAACTAGTTCGTTAGTTAAGTTTACGTTTGACTGCTCAAGCGCTGATGAGTTGATATTACCTAAGGTGCCAGAACCTGGTTCACCAGCAATAGGCTCGCCTGACGCTATACTCGCTTTCCAACCTGTGCTGCCCACTTGTTGTAAACCTTGCGAGTTTGAAAAACGCACCATAGCCACTTGGCCTAAAAATGTTGAGTCGCCATTACTGTACGAAGCCACAACTTTACCGTCGGCGCCAATATCAATACCCGCTAAACGGCCAACCGTTGCACCGTCTTGCTCAAGTGCTTTTACTTCAAAGCGACTCGCGTATTGAGTAGGTACTTTATTAGCTGTACCGGTCTGATCGCGCCAATTTATAGCTATGTCGGATGGGAAAGTAGCGCCATTACCTAATAAATCCGAAAGACCACCAGCAACATCATCCCCAGACTCTATTCCTATAGGATTAAACGTATTACTTAGATTATCTTCACCATCTGTTTTCAATGGTAAGCCATTAGCACTAAACTGAAGTGTACTAAGAGCTGTATAGGGTAAGTCTTCAGAACCATCTTGTTTAACACCATCTTTACCAAATGATTTACCGTCTAGTGTTGCATGAACTTCCCACTTATTAGCGTCTTCATCAGGATCCGTAGATTCTTCGGCTTCTTTTTTTACAAAAAACAGCTGCAATACATGTGGCTCACCGAGTGAGTCATATACGGTTGTTGAGGTTGATGAATTATAAGTTGCACTTTCTGAAGGGTTAAACGCAATTGTAGGTGCAATTGATCGTGAATCTAAATTAAATGAGCTATACACGCTTGAAGTAGCACGCGGTGATCCTGACGAGTCAGGTATTTGTAAAGCCGATGAAGTGCTTAAACTCACTGATGTAGTATCGCCTGTTGAAGGGTCAACCGGAAAACCTTGTAAAAAGCTGCCATTTGCATCTACCACAAAGTTGTCTTTGTTTAACTTAAATGCGCCGGCACGTGTGTAGGTAAAATCTTGCGCGCCTAGGTCTTGGCTAGTTGCAAAGTAACCTTCACCGGTAATCGCTAAATCTAACGAGTTATTGGTAAACTGTAATGATCCTTGATGAAATTGTTGTGCAACCATAGTCGTTTGCACGCCGTCACCATTTTTTGTTTTACCCGAACTAAATACCGACGATGCATACACGTCAGCAAATTCTGCGCGCGACTCTTTAAAACCCGTAGTATTTACGTTGGCTATATTATTTGCCGTAACGTTTAAATCTTTTTGTGCGGCAGCAAGGCCGGATAATGCAATATTGAAGCTCATAATTGACCTCTAAACTATTTAATTTTTAGCCCGCTGGCTAATGAATCTTTTACGCGATTTCTGCAACATCAGTCAGCCTAACCGCACCTTCTTTAGTGTTAATAATGATGCCATTTGCACCATTAATATTCACACTCTCAATATTTTTAAAGGTAGCAATTGGCAGGCTCGAAAACTCACCATTAGTACTCCCTTCGGCTTTAATTTTATATTCACCAGGGGGTAGGCGCTCACCTGCTTCATTTTTACCATCCCATGCAAAACGCACTGCACCTGCTGGTTGCGAGCCTAAATCTATAGTTCTAACTAACTGCCCAGACTCGTCTTCAATTCTAAGCTTTAAGCTTTCAACTGGCTTTTCGGCAACAACTGAGCCTCGTGCATCACCTGCTTCATTTAAATCTAGCGTGTCGGACTCTAAAAGCGCCTGCTTGCCTACTAATGTAGATGCTTGCAGTGCTGAATTCGATGTCATTGATGCAGCTAAAGCTTCAAAGTTAGAGTTTAAATTTGAAATTCCCTCAGCCATAGTAAAGCTAGTCATTTGCGCAATCATCTGATCGTTATCAGCCGGTTTACTCGGATCTTGAAACGACAGTTGCTGCGTTAGTAATGAGAAAAAATCTTCTTGGGTTAACGCATCACTCTTGTCTTTACTGGCTGCTTGTTTTTCTTGCCACCGTAAAGAGTCTAAATAGGATGAAGATGTACTAATATCGTTACTCATAACCTACCCTCTGTTACCGCTGGCCTAGCAGCAGTGTTTTACTTAACATTTGCTTTGCTGCATCGGCAACTTGCACATTTGTTTGATACGAACGAGAGGCAGAAATCATGTTTGCCATCTCCTCAACAACATTAACGTTGGGTTTATAGATATAGCCATTTTCATCCGCACTTGGATGGTTTGGGTTATATTCGATTTGTAATGGTTTGTTGCTCTCAACAATGCCTAATACTTTAACGCCAACAGCGGAGCCCTGTGGATTACTTGCTGATGCTGAAGCTTTAGTAAGCTCAGCAGCAAATACAGGTTGTCGCGCTCGGTAAGTTTTATCCTGAGAAGAACTAATAGTATTCGCATTAGAAATATTACTTGCGGTGGTGTTTAAACGCACATTTTGTGCGCTCATACCAGAACCAGCAATATCAAAAACATTATATAAACTCATAATTATTATCCTTGGCTACCGAGTGCTTTTTTCAGACCTTTAAATCTGCCGCTTAAAAATTGCAAGCTGGCCTGATACTCCATAGCATTCTGTGCATACAAGTTTCGTTCCACCTGTATATCAACTGAGTTGCCATCACCTGTATCTGGTTGATTTGCATTACGAAACATTTCTGAACCACCAACTTCTTTACTACCACCGGCAATGTGTTTACTGTTGGTTCTAACCATACTATTGCCGCCTTGTTGGTGTGACTTTGCCGTTTTTAGTGCAGAGGCAAAGTCTATATCTTTTGCTTTATAGCCCGGCGTATCAGCATTAGCGATATTGGTAGCGAGCATTTCGGCTCTTTGCGAACGGATCAACATAGCATGCGGGTGCACACCAAGCGCTTTATCAAAACTGATAGCCATAACCATCTCCAAAAAATTGACTTAGCTTGAACAAAGCAAGAAATAAGCCATTTAACTAATTTTTGTTTAAAGTTATTTACTAAACTGATTAAACATAGCTATTTAAAGTGCGGGTTTTAGGGAGATTTTAAGGCAATAAGTAAATTGATATGAGCCAATACAGTTATTATAAAAAATGCCAGCAGTTAAAAACTCTAAAGCACATTTGCACAATGGATGCGAATGGGAGTAAATGAGCAGTGATTTAAACAGATAATTTATCTATTTTTTCTTCTCTAAAGCGCAGCGCCCTCTTAGCCTCTTTGTGAATAAAGCATTAAAATATTATTTTGCACAAAGTGAAAACAATGAGGGTAAATGAGGAGTGATTTAAACACATAATCTAGTGGGTTTACTTCTCTAAAGCGCAGCGCCCTCTTAGCCTCTTTGTGAATAAAGCATTTAAATATTATTTTGCACAAAGAGAAAACAATGAGGGGAAATGAGGAGTAACTTAAACATATAATCTAGTGGTTTTACCTCTCTAAAGCGCAGCACTTCATAGCCTTTTTGTGGATATATTTGCTTAAATATATTGGCACAATGCGCTTTAAATAAGGGGAGGTGCGAAGCTATAACTTATACGCAGTGCTTGGTAATACACAAAGCTTGGCTAATTACTTGCTTATCGCTAAAACGAAAAACGACGCTAAATGCGTCGTTTAAAATAATGCTTAAAATGTGCAAACTGCTCACACTTCACCACACTTGCAGTTATTTCTTTTGATAAATAATACCAGGGTTACATCTAACCATATCAAAATCGTTACTTAAACCACTCATCGATTCCGACGCACCTAAAAGTAAATAACCTTTAGGATTAAGTGCTTGAGAAAATTTAGCAATAATTTTTGCTTTTACTTCTGGTGCAAAGTAAATCAACACATTGCGGCAAAATATAATATCAAACTTGCCTAAAAGCGCGTATGAGTCGAGTAAATTAAGGTGTCTAAAGTTAACCTGCTTTTTTATTGGATCAATAACCTGAGCCATACCATTGCCGCTGTCTTTAAAAAACTTTTTGCGGCGTTCGGCCGAGAGCCCTCTTGCTAGTGCTAACGCGTCATACTCGGCGTGTTTACACATATCCAGCATAGTATTTGATATATCGGTAGCCACTATTTGCGCTCCCATGCGTAAAACCCCAGGAGAACTTGTCTGAAACTCAGCAACCGACATAGCAATTGAATATGGTTCTTGACCAGAAGAGCTTGCCGCAGACCATATTTTTAATGGTCTGTTAAGCCCTTTAAATTCTGGAAACAGTTTAGTTTTTAATAACTCAAACGGATATTGATCTCTAAACCATAGGGTTTCATTGGTGGTCATTGCATCAACCACTGCAGCGCGTAATTGGCGCTCATGCAAACCCAACGTTTTATTTACTAGCTGTGACAAAGACTCAACATTAAATCGCTTCATTAACGGCGCTAAACGGCTTTTAACCAAGTATTGTTTGTTTTCGCCTAATACAATACCGCACTGTTGTTCTAAAAATAAGCGAAATTGATCGTATTCACTTTGCTGTAAATCTTTACTATTCAAATCAATAACACCTATATTTATTAATCACAATGAACCCATTTTCTTACTGCTGTTGCGAGTTCGTCGGGATTAAATTTTGCAATAAAGTCATCTGCACCTACTTTTTCAACCATGGCCTGATTAAACACGCCACTTAACGAGGTATGTAAAATAACATGTAATGGTGCCAATTTAGGATCGGCTTTTATTTCGGCGGTTAATGTATAGCCATCCATTTCAGGCATTTCTACATCCGAAATAAGTAACCCTACACGTTCTGTAATATCGTTTACGCAGTCATGTTCGGCTATTTCTTTTAATCGCTTAAGTGCTTCTTTACCATTTTTGGCAAGCTCAGTTTGAACGCCAAGTGGCTCTAATGCTCGCTTAACTTGGTTTCGTGCTACTGCTGAGTCATCGGCAATAAAAACAATTCGCTCGCCTAAATCTTTTTTAATGTCACCTTGTGTAGCCGCAACATCGGCACTTACTTCGGTATTAACTGGGCAAATTTCGTTTAATATTTTTTCTACATCTAAAATTTCAACTAATTCGTTTTCTATTTCAGTTACAGCAGTTAAGTAAGAATACCGGCCTGCACCTGGCGGTGGCGGCATTATTTTTTCCCAGTTCATATTTACAATACGCTCTACACCGCCAACTAAAAAGCCTTGAACGGTACGATTATATTCAGCAATAATTATAAAACTGTCTTTAATATTTTCAATTGGACGCCCACCCACAGCCATAGAAAGGTCGATAACCGAAATAGTTTGGCCGCGAATATGGGCAACACCACGAATGTAAGCATTTGATTTTGGCATATTGGTAAGAGGAGGACATTGCAGTACTTCTCTCACTTTAAACACATTAATCCCAAAACGCTGACGCCCTCTGAGTTTAAATAGTAGTAGCTCTAAGCGGTTTTGCCCCACCAACTGGGTTCGTTGGTTCACTGAGTCTAAAATACCTGCCATTCAAATCTCCTAAAAAACAAACTATACGGAACGATAATTGCTTTGAATCTATAAAGTCACATAATACAACGGGAGCGTCTACTTTTTGACGCTAAATATTTATACCCTGTTTTAACCTATAAGCATAGCCGAAACATTATGAGTTTGTTAAAAAAAATCAGAAGATACAGTGTTTTTTATGTTCTTACTAGCCTCTGTTTAACTTTGCCTTTAGAGGCTAAAGTATTTAGCAAAGACATATTACAACAAATGGCTATAACTCATGTTGCTGCGCAAATTAACAACCTTGATGAAAGTAAAATACAGCTTAGTGCGTTACCGCTCGACCCCCGCACTCCCGATCGCAGTTGCGAATCAGAGCCTGAGTTATTACTCCCCAGCGATCCGCCTTTTAATCGCCAAGTAACATTACAAATAAAATGTAACGACACTAACAACTGGGCCCAGTATGTACACGTAAGAGTAACCGAAACGGCTCCTGTTGTAGTTGCTAATGTGAATTTAGCTCGCGGCGAAGTAATAACTGCGGCGCATTTAAGTATTGAAATGCGCTCAACTCACTTTATCAGAGTACAATATTTAGATAACCCAGCATTATTAATAGGCAGCCGAAGTAAACGAAATATACGCAGCGGAATGCCACTTTTACTTAGCCAAATATGCATGGTGTGCAAAGGCGATGCTGTAAATATTAATGCTAATATTAAGGGCTTAAAAGTTAAAACAACCGGTATTGCACTTGAGGATGGTAGCCTTGGCGAGCAAGTTAAAGTAAAAAACAAAAAAACCGGTAAAGTTTTAAATGCACGCGTAGATGGTGTAGAGTCTGTACAAGTTAATATATAATTTAAATTTATACTAAAGTATCTTATGTATATGCCGATAACTTGGCATTAGTTGGGTAATATACAGGTTTATTATTATGGTCGGTCAAGTTAATAAAGGTAATCAACAAGCAAATGTGTTAACTAACACTAAGCAGCAAAAAGTTGATATACAAAGAGATAATGCAAATACGCAAGCTGCACAGTCTTCGGCGCCTAAAGCTGCCAGCGACTCTGTAAGCTTAACCCCGCAAGCTAAACAGCTAAAAACCCTGCAAGATAAAGCGCAGCAGTCTCCTGGTTTTGATACCGATAAAGTGGCAGAGCTTAAAAAAGCAATCACTGAGGGTAAATACCAAATAGACAGCGAAAAACTTGCAAAAAACCTAGCTGAATTTGAGTTTAACGTTTATGGCTGATCACAATAGTTTAATTACCATTAAACTAAATGAGCAACACAATTGCTTAGAATCACTTAATATTTTATTAAATGACGAGCTAACATCTATTGCCTCGCGCCGTGGTGAAGGTTTAAAAGAAATTGCCCAACAAAAAATGTCTTTTTTAACCACGCTAAGCAACCTCGATAAAGAGCTCAACAAGTTGATTGCCAATAACGATGAGCAAACAACCGAGATCACCGATTTAATTAAACTAATACGCAGCAAGCTTGAGCAATGCCAAAAGCAAAATGAAGTAAATGCCCACGCAGCGCATCAAGCACAATTAAGCGTTAAACAATTAAAAGATATTTTAATTGGTGCCCCCTCTTCTATGACCTACGACCAAGCTGGTAGTGTAATAAACACCGATAATAACTTGGTACGTAATTTAAAAGCTTAATTAAAATAACGTCCTACATAATAAAAAAGCCTTAACTGATTATCAGCTAAGGCTTTTTTGTTTTTAGAGTTACTAACGTTTTTAGGGGGACTAGGGTCTGTTGATCTTTCAAGGTTAAATTTGCAGCAGTGTGTTTGGTATTAAGGCAAGGCAGAGCCTATGTGGTGTGGTTATTCCCCATAAATAGGCGATAACGCAGCATCAATGCCAAACATGCGCTGCCCGAAGGGTTCTGCCTAGGGGCGATTGACTCTTTGTTGCTCGGTTTTTACTTAGCCCACTAGGTTACAAACCTCGCGCCGTGATTAAATCGCCCCTAGTT
>NZ_JACJES010000034.1:0-17893 GCF_014164175.1 Pseudoalteromonas sp. SG44-5
TACGCCGCATAAAAATGCACGGCGTACACAGCGCGAAATACAGTGGTAGTATTTTGTATCGACCAAACTAACCTGACGTTTTCTTGCGATAGCCATGTGACACCCTGCTTAATTATTGCACTAAAAAGAGCATAGTTAATTACACTGATATTACAAATATTAAGATGGGTGTCTGTTTAAAGAATTCTAGCCAGAGCTTAGTTAATCATGCTGATATTACAAATATTAAAATGGGTGTCATCTTAAAGAGTTTTCTAAAAAGAGCATAGTTAATTACACTGATATTACAAATATTAAGATGGGTGTCTGTTTAAAGAATTCTAGCCAGAGCTTAGTTAATCATGCTGATATTGCAAATATTAGGATGGGTGTCATCTTAAAGAATTTTTAGCGTCGCTTTTAAAAGCTTTAACATAAGAAAGTTACAAAACGCAGGTCAGTTAAGCTAAGCGCCACCCGAAGAACGAATGCCACCATCACTCAGATCATTGTATATCACCTTAAAATAGCTCTCATTTAACATTTAAAGCCAAGCTAGTCTAACCAATCTCTTTCAGCGCATTTAACGCTGCGTGGGCTTTATCTGCTTGTACAAAAATATGGTCGTGATAAAACGCAGCTACCACATTAGCGCTAATGCCATGCTCTGTCAGTTTGGCAGATACTGCCGCTGTTAAGCCTACAGCCTCAAGGCTGGAATGTACGTTAAGAGTAATTAAACTATATTTTCCCTCGTAAGTAATTCCTGCTTTATCGGCAGTTTCAGCTTTCAAAATAAGGGTTAGGCCTTCTTCTTCAACGTAAGTGGCCAGTGGGTTTAAATGAACATAATCGGCAAGTGAGCCTGCTAAACAGCAAAATATGTACTCACCTTGTTTAAGCACAGGCTGCATTGATTTTAATAATTCGTTTAACTCTAAAATTCCGGCCATGGTCGTTCCTTACAATGTGTTATTTAGTGACTTTTAGCTGCGCGACTAGCTCGCTAAGCCTCGCTATTTTTATATTGCTTAGTTGTCTGTAGTCGAAATACGGGCACACAATAATATTATTAATAGCGTCTATTGCAAACTCGTCATCGAGCCAATCAAACTGCGTTTGTAATTTACCGTGTTGGAGTAAACTTTTAGCGTGGGTGCGCCCGGCAATTATGTGCAGTTGGTTTTTATTGCTAGAAGCTTTATCTGCAGAAGTAATAGTAAGATTAGGCGCGCTAAACAGTAGGGCGGTTTTACTGTTTTTTTGAAGTAAAAATTCATCGCGATATTGCTGCCAAGTAGGCGCTTGTTTTGCAAATGAGTAATGCTCGCTGGGTAGAGAAAATAATACTTTAGCGTATACGTTAAATACTTTACGCCAACCATTACCGCAATGTTGGTTTATAGTATTTATTTGCTCATTAATAACGGGCTCTAGGCTGTTGAGCGTTTCGAAGTAGGGCATTGGCGGGGCCTTTGCTACATACACCGCCACGTTAAATTGCTCGTCACCTAAACCAATTAACTGCTTGCTCAAATTAGCCAGCCTTATTTTGCGCTAAAATACGATCGAGATTATTAGCAAAGTTTTGGCGATCGGTTTGGCTAAGCGGCGGCGGCCCGCCACTCATTTCTACGCCGCTCGAGCGCATGGTATCCATAAAGTCGCGTACATTAAGTATTGAGCGAATATTCTCAGTAGTATAAAGCTCGCCACGCGGGTTGAGTGCTTGCCCGCCGTTGTCTATTACTTCACTGGCCAGTGGAATATCGCCGGTGATCACTAAGTCACCTTTGGCAATGCGTTTTACTATTTCGTCATCAGCAACATCAAAACCCGAAGACACTTGTAGGCGGCTAATATATTTTGATGGCGGGATACGCATGGCATGATTAGCCACTAATATGGTTTCGGTTTGTGTGCGCTCTGCGGCCCTAAAAAGTATTTCTTTGATAACCACTGGACACGCGTCTGCATCTACCCAAATTTTCATGATTAAATCTTTAAATTGTTCTAGTATTTAATTGATCCTATAGCAATTTTTTTTAATCGGCTAGCAAACTTTATTATAGCTATTACGTAATATTAATAACCACTCAAAAAGGAGCTTAAATGAACAAAATAAAATATTTTTTTCTCATCATTACACTATTTTTACTCAGTGCCTGCACTAGTCCGCCAGAAGGGATCACTGCGGTTAAAAACTTTGACTTACAAAAGTATCAAGGTAAATGGTACGAAATAGCACGGCTAAATCATTCGTTCGAAGAGGGTATGGAGCAGGTTACTGCTAACTATACTATTAATGACGATGGCACTGTAAAGGTAATTAATAAGGGCTACATTACTAAAGAGCAACAATGGAAGAATGCTGAAGGCCTTGCAAAATTTGTTGGGGATTCTGACATAGGACATTTTAAAGTATCGTTTTTTGGTCCATTTTATGGGGCTTACGTTATTTTTGAACTTGAGCAAGCTGATTACCAATATGCATTTATAACGAGTTATAACAAAGATTACTTATGGTTTCTATCACGCACGCCACAAGTAAACGATGAGTTAAAAGAGCACTTTTTAAAAACAGTTAAAGACTTAGGCTTTGCAACTGAGCAAATTATTTGGGTTAAGCAAAAATAAATGTAAAGGGGGTTTACAGTAAATACTTACCGCTAGAGCAATTGTAATAACTATTTAAACTTAATGCTCGCAATAACTAAAATGGCAAGCAATGAGCTTACCATTTTAGTTATTTACTACTTATTTAAAACTACATTAGCAGATCAGTATTTTACTAACTTAGCCTAGTTTAATACTAAAAGTAGAGTAGTTAAGGCTGTTACAACCAAATTTAACACACTAAAAACTTTAACAAGCTGAGTTATAAAATTATAAAAAACCATTATAATTAAAGCACTTAGCGACATATAACCACAAAAAAGCAACGCACCATACCCGCCTTGATCATTCACACAAAGGAGCAGACTTAGTAAAATACTGATCCAAGCGGTAACTAGGAGGTATTTTCTTTGTAAATTAGTCGGCCGTTTTTTAAAAATATCTTTAAAATGATTAAATTTAGCCAACGCAAACGCGTTAAAAGCCAGCAAACAGAGGCTAAATTGTAATAACTCCATCATGCTTTTTGTCCTTTTAAGTCAGAACTAGTATTTTTTTTTATCGCTTTTGTAGTTGGCTTGGCAGTACGTAATTTTTCGGTTTGTATAAAAAACAATATGCCTGAGAGTATAAACAGCGCATCAAAGGTGAATAACGCCCACTGTTTATTTATTAAATAACTAACTATATTACCGTTAGTTGTTAGCGCATTAATTACAGGCACTGCTAAACAGGCTAAACCATTTATTGCCGCCATAACTCGCCATTGCACTCTATCACGCTTTATAAGCGCTACAATAGCCACCACAAGCCAGGTTAAAAAGAACGCCAACACTTCTTTATCAGCACGCCCGGCAACTTGTAGGCTAAGTACTCTATTAGCAATAAAAAACGCACAGGTAGCTAAAGGAAGCCCCATTAAAGTAGCTAGGTTTAATCCTTCTACTAATTTTAAGCCAAACGATGGGTGAGCATTTTTTTTCATTCGCTCACGTAAGCGTTTTGCCCACATAATACAGCCAGAGGCAATCATTACACAACCCGCAATACCTCCTAAAAAGTAGAGCCAACGTAGTAAGGGTTCGGCTAAGCGCCCGGTATGCATTGAGTTTAACGATTCATAAAGCGCTTTACCTGCACTTAGTTCTTCATCTGTTTGGGCTACTAACTCCCCTGTGGCGCCACTAAATATTAACCGCGGCGTTTGGTCACGAAATGCTTTTTGTGGGCTAACTAGTACAGTGATAGTTGATGCTGCCATATTAGGATTACTTACCTGTACACGGCGAATATCAGCATTTGGCCACTTAGTATAAAGTTGATCTAAAATGCTATTTACTTTTACCATAGGCGCTGCACCCTGCGCTTTGTCAGTTACATTATTACGCGGGGTAACATCATTAAAAAAGTCTCGCATACCTTTGTCGTAACTAGTTTCTGCCGGGTAAGGAAACAGCATAAAGATTAAGGTAATTAACCCAGTGTAGGTAATCATTAAATGAAAGGGCAGGGCTAATACTGAGCTTATATTATGAGCGTCGAGCCATGT
The DNA here is from genome assembly GCF_014164175.1 of Pseudoalteromonas sp. SG44-5. Classification (NCBI taxonomy): domain Bacteria; kingdom Pseudomonadati; phylum Pseudomonadota; class Gammaproteobacteria; order Alteromonadales; family Pseudoalteromonadaceae; genus Pseudoalteromonas; species Pseudoalteromonas sp. SG44-5. The sequence goes on from NZ_JACJES010000034.1 coordinate 4,145, forward strand.
ACGGCTGCCTTTATTGCGCCTAAAGGTAAACATATCTTTAAAAATACGCTTGTGGATCACCACCCCCGACACAATGGCAATCAGCATAAATAAACTTGCAAAACACACAATCCAGCGCGCTGTAATAACATCTATGTAATGTAAATCAAAATGCAGGCGATAAAAAAAGTTACCGCCTTTGGTTTCTCTAAAAGATGCAAGCGGCTGCATAGTATTTGGATCTAATTGCGTGTCTTCAAATTTACTTCTACGCTGGCCCGGCTCTTTAGGTTTTGCAAAGCCGTAGGTTAAGTAAGGTACGCGTTGTTCAGGAAGTGTTATACGCCAATTTGGAGCATTGCTTGCTTGAGCGTTTAGGTAATCAAAACCTGTAATTATTTGCTGTTTTTGGGCACTTATACGATCAGTTTGTGCTTGAATATTATGAATTTCGGGCTGATTCCATAAACTCATTTCGTCTCTAAAAAAGCTCAACGTACCAGAAAAAAAGATCAAATAAAGTAACCAACACACTAATAACCCAACCCAGGTATGTAACCAGGTCATTGAACGAAAAAAACTATCCTTCATACCCAACCCTTTATTAGTGCTAATAAACTTAATTGTGCTGCAGTAGCTAGTAAAATACTGATCCATACTGTTTTTAATGACTTAACATAAAAAGCGTAAATAAATACCAGCGTATAAATTAAAATACTTAACGACACGCTCATCAAAACTGCATCCGCTTTATTTAGTGGCAAAATAGCGCTCAGTAGCGAACAGCTCACCGCAGTAAAAAAGTAGCCACCGACAATGGCAATAAAAAAGCGTAAACACACTTTAAAAGCATAACTAAAACGGCTTATGTGCTGAAATATCAAAAGCGGCTTTAATAAAAGCAGCTTAGTTGACCCTAAACTAAGTGATGAAGCCTGCATAATGAGTCAATCCCTTAAATATGGCGAAAAATAAAAGTGCTATTATATAGTTTATGAATGCAAAAGACAGTGATTCCTATTTGCATGCGTAAATTAACTTTAACTTAGTATAATATTGATCCCAAATACGCTTAAGCGCCTTGCTTGGTAGTTAACTTAGGTTTATGGTTAATTTACCCTTTAAAAATAGTAAGTAGAATAATGATGAATAATCACGAAAAGCTAAACTATGTAGAGTTTCCAGCCGCTAATTTAACCGCAACTAAAGCGTTTTTTAGCCAAGTTTTTAATTGGCAATTTACCGACTACGGCCCAGACTACACGGCTTTTAGCGGGCAAGAGCTTAATGCTGGGTTTTACCAATCGCCGTTAAAATCGAGTACTGAAGAGGGTGGGGCGCTATTGGTTTTTTACAGCAGCGATATTCATGCAACACAAAGAAAAGTAACCTTATACGGCGGTAAAGTAATTAAACCTATTTTTGAATTTCCTGGCGGTTGTAGGTTTCATTTTACCGAGCCAAGCGGTAATGAGTTTGCAGTATGGGCTGAAAAACACTAGGTTATATAACAGGTTAAGTGCATAACCAGTAATAGATCACTATTATACTAACTAGTAGTTAGGCACGCTAAAATAAACCGATTTTTTACCAACTCAATACCACAAATAACGAATAGAGGCCTAAATTTGAGTGAAAAACAGTCAAAAAAGATAGAATTGAATGAATTAGTAGCTCAAGTTAGTAAATGCGTGATCTGCGAGCCGCAATTACCGTTAGGAGCACGCCCCATTATACAATTTAACCCTAACGCCCGAATATTAATTGCAGGCCAAGCGCCCGGTATAAAAGTACACCAAAGCGGTATACCGTTTAACGATCAAAGCGGTGAACGCCTAAGGCAGTGGTTAGGGCTTACTAACGATCAGTTTTATGATGCCAATAACATTGCTATTTTACCTATGGGGTTTTGCTATCCGGGTAAAGGCAAGTCGGGCGATTTACCACCACGTAAAGAATGTGCCCCAGCTTGGCGCGCGCAGCTTTTAGCCGCCTTGCCTAATTTACAGCTCACTATTGTGCTAGGTAAGTATGCTCAGGCTTATCATTTACCCGACACTAAAAAGCTACCGCTTACTGAGTTAGTAAAATCGTGGCGTGACTATTGGCCAAGCCATTTAGTACTACCACACCCCAGCCCGCGTAATAATATTTGGCTTAAAAAGAATCCTTGGTTTGAACAGGAGGTACTGCCAGAGTTAAAAAAACGCGTAGCAGAGGTATTATTGTAGGCAAGTAGCTTGTTGCCGCGCGTATCTAATACAAACATTTAAATAATTATATTTTCGTTGAAAATATTGCGCCAGCAAGCTTAGCGCCTACGAGTAAAACCAAGTACGTTTGCTTTTGTCTTCTCATATTACGCGTATCTAATGCAAACATTTAAATAATTATATTTTCGTTGAAAATATTGCGCCAGCAAGCTTAGCGACTTCGAGTAAAACCTATTGCTGTGTTTAAAGTTTATTGTAAGTGCGACTTTAAATCGCACTTAGTACTAAACGCTTTATTTTTACTGATTTTGCAACAAAGACAATAACTGATCTTTTGATAATTGCCCGGTGTTGCTGCTGCCGCTGAGCACTTTGTCGGCAAGGGCTTGTTTGTGCTCATGCAGTTGCAGTATTTTTTCTTCTATGGTGTTTTGCGCAATTAAACGATACACGGTTACAGGGCGTGTTTGCCCTAAGCGGTGCGCTCTGTCGGAGGCTTGCTGCTCAACCGCGGGGTTCCACCAAGGATCTAAGTGCAGCACATAGTCGGCGGCAGTTAAATTAAGCCCGGTGCCGCCAGCTTTTAAACTAATTAAAAATAAAGGCGCCTCACCTGCCTGAAACTTATCAACCTGTTGCTTGCGTTTATTGCTGCTCATGCTGCCATCAAGGTAACAATATGCTATACCGCGTTTTTTTAGTCGCTGTTCAACTAATTTAAGTACATCAACAAACTGGCTAAAAATAAGTGCTTGGTGATCATTTTCAAGTAATTCTTCAATTATTGCTTCGGCGGTGTCTAGTTTGCTTGAAGGTAACTTACTGTTTTCAATTAATAACTGCGGAGCAATACACGCGCGGCGCAATTTAGTTAATGACGCCAATATAGTAATGTATTGGCTGTCTTCTTGGCTGGCTTGCTCAAGCGCGTTTAAGCGAGTGGCTTCGTAAAGGGCTTGCTCTTTATCGCTGAGCGCAAAAGTAAGGTTTATTTCGGTTTTATCGGGTAACTCGGTCAGTACCGTTTTTTTATTACGGCGTAAAATAAACGGCGCAATTAATGTTTTTAGCGTATCAGCCTGCTGCTGGTTTTTATCGGCATTACCAAAGCGCTTTTTAAACTCAGCTAATGAATGTAAAAAACCCGGCATTAAAAAGTTAAATAGGCTCCACAGTTCACCTAAATGATTTTCGATAGGTGTGCCCGAAAGCGCAACTTTAAACTGGCCATTAAGTGCAAAAGCAGCTTTAGCGCGAAGGCTTAATGGATTTTTAATGGCTTGTGCTTCGTCTAGTACAATATTGGCAAATTCGTACGCAGCTAATTGATCCCCTATTAAAGGTAGCAAGCCATAACTAACAATTACTAGGTCATTAGCGGTAGCACCGGCTAGCACCTCATCAGTTGCGGCTGCATTATCAATAGTTTTAATATTAAGAGTAGGGGTAAATCGCGCGGCCTCTACCTGCCAGTTATGACATACCGATTTTGGCGCTATAACTAAGCTGGCACCTAAAGCACTGCGCATTTGTAATACGTTGAGTGTTTGTAGCGTTTTACCTAAGCCCATATCATCGGCTAAACAGGCATTTAATCCCCAGTTAGCCAGTTGCATTAACCATTTTACGCCAACCACTTGGTAGTCGCGTAATATATTAACTAAATGCGCGGGTAATACAGGTTCACTTGGGCGCTCAAATTTAGCTAAGCGCTGTTGCCAGTTTGCACCAAAGCTAACATCACTCAATTCTGCAGCACTGTGATACAAAGGAAGAGCGCGCGCATTAGCAATACGAAGTTGATCGTCGGGGGCGTTTTTAGTTTTACTTTGCATGCCCTCTAAGCGATTTAATAAGTTAGTTAGGCGCTGATCTAATAATAACGAGTTATTTTCGTCAAACTCTATAATACTGCCACGACGCGGGGCTTTAAGGAGTGTTTGCAAAGCAATAATTTGACCATCGGGGAGCGATAATTTACCACTAACACTGAGCCAATCGTTATCATCATTTAAATTAAGAGAAAGGTGCTTACTATTGGCAACCTTCATACCTTGGGCGTTTTCATCCCAACTTAATACTAGTGCGTTGTCTTTTTGCGCGGCTTCTAATTGTATTATGGCTTGGCTAATATCTTCTGGTAAATAAAACTGCTGATGCGCGCTGTTATACTGCGGATGCTCTTGATCGGCAAATACGCCAGCTAAATTACTAAGTAGATTTTTTAAAGCGCGTTTTTCTGCTTTTAAATCACGTTTTACAACGCTGTTATCGGCTTGCTCGTTATCGCTATAGGCTAAGGTTATTGCGCCTATTGCGGGCTCAACCCATGGGCCGTCAACACCAAATGGCATAGTATAAAAGTTAACGTCTATACCCATTGGGGTTAACTTAATTACTGCGGCTAAATCAACAAGCCCTTGGCGCACGTTATTAACCGCAGAAAACTCGCTGCGGCTACTGCTAATATAATGATCCTCCGACAAGGCCTCTAATGCCGCATTAAGTTGTGGCAGTTTTTCTTCTGTTAAGTTATTAGGTTGCTGAGCAAGCAGGCTATTTAGTTTGTGTTGTTTGTCGTCTACTACAAATACTTGGTAACTATTAGCGTGGCTGTGGGTAAGTAAAAAGTCGCCGTCTATGTCGGTAATTTTAGGCTGTATAATTAATTGGTAACAGTCGTTAATATTTTGCCCAATTTCAATTATAAACTCACCTTTGTTAAGCGTAACTAAGTTACCTTTAATATCCTCAAGCCCTTTGAAGTTAATTAGCGCTTGCAACACTGCGCTGGTTGCTTGTACTTCACTGTAACCAAAGCCCGCATGATTACTAATTACTTGCACTAAATTATGATCGGCTGGGCTAAGTAAATGTCGGTATTGATCATCGTCAAGATCATAAATATTTACTTTACGGCCTTTAGTCCATTCGCCTTTGCTGTTGTGTTTTTGCACTTTAGCTTGAATAAGTGGCAGGTCTAAATGGGTAAGGTCGAGCTGCCAAACTAGGCGCTCATTTTGCGCTGGAGTGTCTATTTTGCTTATTTCATTTAACCAACGCTGCCATTGTGGCACGCGTTTAAAATGCTGTAATAAACCGGTATCTGGCAATGGCGTATCGTGCGTTAGCCAATTTGCTAAATGCGTGCATTGCTCACCTAGCCAGTGCTGATGCTGTTGGCTTGAATGAATTAATTGGCTCAGCAGTTTACTGTTGTCTCTAAGGGTATTAATTTGCTCTTCGCTACCGTGCTTTATTAACGCCAGTAATAGGCAAAAAAGAGGCGCTAGTGCGTTTGGGTTTGCCTGTAGGTTTGCAATCGTATCGTGTAGTAAGCGCTGCTCAAAACTTATTACTTGTTCGGGTGCTAGTAACAAAAACTCAATGGCTTGCGTTGTACTACTGAGCTCGCCGAGTTGTTTGTTATACCAATTTTTATGTGTTTTTAGCTGTTTTAAATCAGCTTCTGTACCACTGGCATATAAACACACCATATACAGTAAACCGCTTATTTCACACGGATAGCTACCCTTAACAAAGGTTTTACGATAAAGCGTTAACCCCGTTTTAAATTGTTGCAGCGCTAATTCTAAATGAGTGCCGTCAATGGCAAGGCTATTAGCCTGACTAAATATTGCTAAGTTACTGTGCGACTTATCAATGAGTAGTTCATTATAGTCAGGTTGTTGCAGCAGCGTAGCTAAGCTTTCGTTTAAATAAATTAACTTACTTGGCTCAATAGCAGTTGCAGTACTTTTTACTATTGATGGCCATGAATGCTCAGCTGTTAGATTAAAAAACTCACCGCGAATAAAATGCTCTAAACATATTTGTTGCCACTGCGCGGGTAAAGCTAACCAAAGCTGCTTACTGTATTTTGATTGTGCTAGTAAATTAATAAAGTGATGATCAATTTCAGGCTCTGCAGATGACGCTAAAGGTGAACCTTCACTTTTTTCAATGCTATTAAATAGTTCAAACATAAACATTAAAGCACTGTCGTTAAAGCGGTATATGGTGGTTATTTGCGTTAAAAAGTTTTTAATTAAGCCAGGGCAGTACTCTAACAAACTTACAATTGCATATACGATGGCATCAATAGAAAGTTTATGATTTTGCCTAAACGGTTGCTCCCAAACCAGTGATTGTTCTTCTAACTCGCGGGTAATTTTTTTTACTTCGGCGAGTGAAAACGAATACCCGTTTATAAAATGATTAAATAGCAGTTTAGAAAATAGCTGAGGCGAATTTTGGTAGCTGTAAGATGAAGAACTTAAAAGTAAACTTAATAAAACACAAAGCTTTTTTTGATCATCAATCGTGGTTACTGGGGCAAAAGTAGATAAAGACATAAAACACTAAAATAAACACAAGATAACTGAGTATATACTCCCGCGCCTTTAGGTTACAACCTAAAGGGCTGCTTAACCGTTAAGGGTTAAATTTACGCCAATTAATAGCTGCTTACCTTGATTTGGGTATAGTTAATTACAAATGGTATACTAGATTTTTATAAAAACTAGCTGAGTCTAATGTTAACTATTTCAAATACCGTGACCATTGATGAATGGGAAGTCGAATTAACCGCAGTTCGCTCGCAAGGTGCCGGTGGACAAAACGTTAATAAAGTAGCCAGCGCTATCCATCTTCGTTTTGATATTAACCGCTCTAAATTACCCGACTTTTATAAAGAACGTTTACTTGCACTAAACGACAGCCGCATAACCAAAGACGGCGTATTAATAATAAAAGCGCAAAGCCACCGCACACAAGAGCTTAATCGCGAAGATGCATTTAAACGCTTAAAAGATCTAATTATTAGCGCCACTAAAGTAAATAAAGCCCGCAGAGCCACTAAACCAAGCCGTAATTCGCAGCGTAAACGCATGGATAAAAAAACCAAACACGGCCAAACCAAAGCGTTACGCGGCAATATTAAGCTTTAAAAGTAAGGCGTTGAGCTTGCTGACGTGCGGGCGAAGCCCGAATATTCTCCTGATATAAGACTTCTTCTTTTTCTGATATCTATTTTATATGCGTCTGTTTTTTGTGTAATAGCCCATTAAGTAAATTATTCACAAAAAAGGGATGAGGCGCTGCGCTTTAAAGAAGAAAGGGAAGTGGGCTGCAAGCTCAGCGCTTGTAACCCAAAATCAGCATCGATGTTAACGCTAATCGTAGGTATGATGGCGTGTAGTATTAAATTTATTTAATAATCTATGCATCGCATATACCGCACTTAAGCTAATAACAACAGCCACTGTCACAGAGCTAAACCTATACAGCGCACTGTAAATCAAGTCTTGCCCCGGGGCTAACGACTGCCCAAATAAAATACCAAACGTGGTTAAAACACCAAAACCAATGCCCGGCGGCCCCCCACCTAAAATATGAAAACGACTAAATATAAACGATAAAATCCACAACACAATAACAGGAAACAGTAAAAAGTCGGTATGGGTGTATAAAAATAGCTGCGACAAAAGTGCGGCATTACAGCCTATAAGCGTGCCAATTATACGCTGCCAACTGGCTATGCCTGCGGCTTTCCAGCATAACGAAAATAAAATTAAAATAGATGCCGCCTGCGCCGAAATAGAGTCTTGTAAATCCAGTGCCTGAAAAACAATAAACGATAACGTAGCCACGCTTGAGCACAACAGCACTTCGTGACGAATACTTGCTTTATCTTTTGTTGGCACTGCACGCCCAGGGCGCGCAGTAACATCGGGAAATAAACCATGCATTAATGCTGCAATTACTACAGTTAAAATAATGGCTATACCGTTACTTAAAATAAGCGGATAAATACTGCTACTACCAGTTACATAGCTGGCAAAGTGTAATTGAATCGATAAACTAACCGCACCTAAGGCACCAAACAAAAAGCCACTTCCGCTACTCATTTGGTAAAATAAAATACAAAAGCAGGCAAATACAATCAGTACCATAAGTACCGGCAAGTGCGAAAATAACCCCTGCAATATAAGCACAACAAGCGCGCTAAATGCGGCACTGGCAAAAAACTGCCTAACCACAGATTTATTTAACGTTGGCACTAAACCTAATAGCAGCATGGGGTAAACAGTAAAAAAAATCCCATTTGGCCAGTTCATTAATTTACTAATAGCAAACCCTAACGTGCACCCGCCGGCAATACGCAGCGCTTGGCGTAGGCCGTTAGAGTCAAGTTGTGGAGACTGGCTAATTTTTTGACTCATTTTGCCTCCACTAATAAATGTAATGTAACCAGCTAATAAAACGTATTTGTGATGCGCCTAACCATTGTCCAAATTTTGACTCAGGAAGTAGTTGCACCGTAGCACGCGCGCCACTAGGCATATTAGCAATTAGCGCTTGATCGTTTTTTAATAACTGCAAATGAATACGTTGGCGCTGTGCGTCGCGTACCCAACGGTTACTGGTTTCGGTAGTGCTTAGCAAGCCATTGGCACTTAATTGGCCATCGCTTACACCCGCTTCAAAGGTACTAATTTTTGCGTCGTATACTTCACCGGGGCGGCTATCAAAAACCACTTTTGCTAAACTACCTGGGTGCATATTAAGCAGTGATTTTTCACGAAAGTCGGCTACTAAATCAGCCTTTTTAGCCACAATAGCTAACAAAGGTTGGCCACTAAGAGCATAAGCACCGTCAAGTAATTGCAAGTTGGCAACCACACCATCGCTTAAAGCACGTACTTGTGTGTACGATAAGTTAAGCTCAGCTTGCGCTAACTGATTCGCTCCATGGCGCAGCGCTAAGTTATCCTCCCCCGATGTGCCACGCGCTAAAACAGCTTCGGCTAATTGCGCTTCAAAAGCCGCTACGTTTGATTTACTTGCAGCAAAGTTAGCCCGAATACTCTCCAGCTCTTGTTCCGATATAGAGTTTTGCTTATAGAGCTTTTCGCCTCTACTTTTTAATAAGCTTTGCTCATGTTGTTTTGCTTTAGCTGCACTAATTTGTGCCTCAAGCGCTTTAACATTAGTATCAAGGCGTTTATTTTGTAATTTGGCATCATCGAGGGTTAGTTTAGCTTGTTCAACAGCCAGTAAGTAAGTACTTTGATCTATCTCAAACAATATATCACCAGCCTTTACCGGTTGGTTATTGCTAACTAACACCTTAGTAACACGGCCACTTATTTGCGGTGAGATTTGTACTACTGGGTGGTAAACACGCGCTTGTGGCGTTACTGGCAGCCAAATATCGGCTATAACATAGTATAAAAACACTAAAATGAATCCAACGAGTGAAAGCCTCACATAGCGCGCAAATTTTTGATCAGGTGTCATTGTTAACCTTATTAGAACTGTGATATTTAATATAATTTTTTGCGTTGTCTTCCATTTTAATTAAACCATGAGCCATTACATCTAACTGCTCATCGTTTAGTCCATTATAAAGCTGATTTTTAATATCAGTGATCTGTGCCTCTACCGCCTTTAATATATTGCGGCCTTGCTCTGTAAAATAAATTTTTTTACTGCGCTTATCGTGCTTATCAACTTGACGGGTAATAAGAAAAAGCTCTTCGAGTTGCTTAAGGGTACGCGTAAGCGACGGCATTTCTATGCCTAAACTATGCGCCAACGCTTGTTGAGTAACTCCCTCTTTCAGCATATTTATATGCACCAAAGCAATCCAACGCGATTGAGTTAAGCCTAGCGGCTCAACGGCAACTGTAACAACTTCTCGGCATAATCTATGCACTCGACCCATACTGCCACACAAGGTTAAATCGAGTGTTTCATGAAAAGGAACCGGTTTAGACATTTCAACCTCTAACTACTTAGCATGCTAAGCACTTTACCATTAGTTAGCATGCTAAGTAAATATTTAGCTAGGGTTTAGTAAAGGTTTAGCCGCTAAAACACTAGGGGTTGTTGATCTTTTAAGATTTAATTTGCAGCGTTATATTTGGTTTTAGGTAAGGCAGAGCCTGTGTAGTGTGGTTACTCCCATAAAAAGGCGGTAACCACACATAAATACCAAACACGCCCTAGGCTAAAAGTTGAGTAGGTTAGCGGGGGAGTATTGATCGGTAAGGACTTTTGTATTTTCAGGCCAATCGTGATTATTTTTTGTAAAGTGCAGCATTTGGCTAATAGCTTTAATATTTACACCGTAAGGCAATAGCAGAGGGGTTAACTCACTTACGCGTTTATTAATATGCGCTTGGGTAAGGGTACTTTTATTGCCGGCTAAAATAATACGATTACTGTGGTTTTTTCGGCTAACGTTAATAAAGTCGCCAAAAACAGCGTTATAAGTGGCCGACTCGTGCTCGTACAGTTTGCTCGATGAAAACGTATTTGCCGCAATAACGCCGTCACTCGCAAGCACACTTTTTAACTCTTCAAAAAACTCTTTAGTTAGTAAATGCTCGGGAATGTAGTCGCCATTAAATGCATCTAAAATTATCCAATCAAACTGCTGTTTTTTAAGCGCCGCACGTTTTATAAAAATACGACCGTCTTGTACTTTTGCCGTTACCTTAGTACTTTCTTTAAAATTAAAGTAATCGCGGGCCACTTTAATTACCGCAGGATCTATTTCAATATTTTCGATTATTGCCTTAGGGTAAAGCTCTGAAATGGTGTTAGACAAAGTGCCACCGCCTAAACCAATAATAAGTACTTTTTTAGGATCTTCTATTAGCAACAAGCTTGAAAACACCAATTTAGTGTAATTAAAAACTAACTTTTTTGGCTCGTTAATATACATGCAACTTTGACTACTTTGGCTAGATTTTTCATCAAACTTTAAACAGCGTAAATTACCGGTTTCTTCCACTAATATATTACGATAAAGCGAGCGCTCGCTATGTATTGTTTTAGCCACACTTAAGTGTGAAAACAACAAGCTTAATAACATCAGCACATATAAAACCATGTAAAAATTGCTTTTATGCATAACGACGCTCCGCTAAAAATAGTTTATTTACCAGTATGGCTAGTAAGCCTAATACCGCTAAAGTTAAGGCAAAACCAATTATTATGGCGTTTACGTCAAACGCGAGCACCATATAAAATGAGGTAATAATAGTGCCTAGTGCGCTGCCCAAGGTACTTACAAAATATAACCCGCCAGCAACTTGGCCGCTGTGTTCGCTGTCGGTAACTAAAAGCCGAACCGAGTAAGGGGAGATCATGCCTAATATAATAGTAGGAACAAAAAATAATGCCGTAGAGGCGAGTAACGAGCCATAGCGGCTGTCTTCAATGTGAGTAAAAATAAATTCCATTATCGGGTTAGCAAATAACGCAATGGGCAACACCATAATGCTTGCCAGTAAAAAAATACTCCCGTACTTGGCTAGGCTAGGGCGCTTAATTGACAATTTACCGCCAAGTAAATAACCAAACGATAGGCTCAGCATAAATACCGTAATTATACTGCCCCAAATATGTACGCTACTACCAAAAAACGGCGCTAAAATACGCCCACCTAATAGCTCAATTCCCATAATACTAAAGCCACTACTAAAGGCCAAAAAGTAAATAAGTGCATTGGTTTTGTTTAACATTTTATAATTCTTATCGTGTTATTTTTGTCCATATTAACGTGATGCTCAATAACTGGCTATGCTTTATTTTTATACTGTAAAGGGCGTTTACAGTACTGCCCCAAATGAAGCAGCTAAGGCAACCAACTAAAACCCAATTAAGTAGACACCCATCTTAAAAACCAGTGACTATTCAACTAAGAATGGCTTTGTTCAAATACCCTAAATTCGGATAATAAGTGTGGGTGTCTACTTAATTTTAGGCAATAAAAAAGCTGCAGTAGCTTACTGCAGCCTCTATATATTTAAATACTAGCTACACACTAACTTAGTATGCACCGGCGCTATAAATAAGTTCGTAGCTGTGGCTGTATATTTCTAGGATATTACCAAACGGGTCTTCCATGTAGATCATGCGGTATGGTTTTTCGCCTGGGTAGTAATAACGTGGCTCGGCCATACGTTTTTTACCACCGGCGGCTACAATACGCTCTGCTAGGCCTTCAACATCTGGGTCTTGCACACAAAAATGAAAAATACCGGTTTTCCAATATTCAAAGTTATCTTTTGGGTTTTCTTGGTTTTTAAATTCAAAAATTTCTACACCAATACGATCGCCTGTAGATAAGTGCGCTATTTTAAATTTTTCCCATTTTTCACCAAACACTTCAGTACACATTTCGCCTATTGGGCTTTTGTCTTCGAGTATTTCGGTTGGCTCCATAATAGTGTACCAACCCATAACTTGGGTATAAAACTCTACTGCTTTTTCAACGTTTGGTACCGAAATACCAATATGCGAAAAACTACGTGGATAGGTATGACTCATAATAATGTTCCTGCTTATCTTGTTACTGGTTAATGCGTTTAGTTTACGAAGCCAGTTAAATTAAGTAAAATAATCATTAATCATCATTTTGAGTACATTTTGTAATGATAAATCCCATATGGTTAAATACGTTTTGTACTTTGGTTGAGGTAAACCACTTTACGCAAACAGCCGATCGCCTCCACATGACCCAGTCGGGTGTAAGCCAACACATTAAAAAATTAGAGCAGCACGTTAACTGTGCTTTGCTAGAAAGACACGGCAAACAGTTTTCGCTTACTGTGCATGGGCAAAATCTATATCAACAAGGCAGTTTATTACTTAAAGAGTGGCAGTTTTTAGAGCAGCAATTAAAAGACGACTCGCCTTACAGCGGTAAAGTAAAAATACAGTCGCCTGGTAGTTGTGGATTGCAGTTTTATAGCCAGTTATTAGCTTTGCAAACAAAGCACCAAGGGCTGAATATTGACTACCGCTTTGCGCCAAATATAAGTGTTGAGCAGGCTGTAGCTAACCATAATGCCGACATTGGTTTTTTAACCCAAGCACCCACACTTAGCGAAGTAACCAGCCATAAAATAGGTACAGAGCCGTTACTATTAGTTACCCCTGCACATATTAAAACCCCAACATGGCAAGCTTTATGTGAACTTGGCTTTATTGCTCACCCCGACGCTAAACACCATGCGCAACTTTTGTTGAGCGAAAACTACCCGCAGTTTGAACATTTAGAGCAAATAAAACACACCGGTTTTTCTAATCAAATTAGTTTAATACTGGAGCCGGTAAGCTTAGGCCTGGGCTTTACTGTGTTACCTGCGCATGCAATAAGTGCGTTTAATAAGCCTAAACTTATACAAACTCATTATTTGGCAAACCCTATAAGTGAAAATATTTACGTGTGCCACCATCGCAACAGGCCATTAGCAAAACGTATGCATACAGTAATTTACACAATAAAAGAGAGTTTATAATTGCTGTAATAATAAATCCCTTAACCAGAGTTCAAATTAAATAATTTAAAGGACTTTTGAAGTACCCCTAGATAAATCAAGGGGATTCTTGTCGTCAACGGTTTAAGCATTGTAATACTAGATCACTTTAGACTTCTAAAACCTCTTACAAGCATTTAATGTGTCGGTACTACCTACCGCCACAAATTATTTAAGCTATTAGCCTTAATCCCTCATTATGGATATTAATAGCAGCATTA
>NZ_JACJES010000035.1:0-17005 GCF_014164175.1 Pseudoalteromonas sp. SG44-5
CTAGGTTCTAGGTTCTAGCGAAGTTTATGATAACTGAATAGTTAATACAAACCTTTATATATTTTCTGCATCGGTTTTAATAAAACTACTCGCGGCAATGGCAAATAAGCAATAACCGGTAAAATACCAAAAGCCATTTCCCAGTTCGGCGTGCATTTTAATTAGCCCACCGGTTTCACCCTCGGCATTGCCTGCAAGGTAAGTAACAATAAGTGCAATAACAAACACATCTACCATACTCCACTTACTCAAAGCGCAAATAGTTACTCCCAGATTTTGCTTAAACTTACTCGCTGGCAATAAGCAAAAGACTAATTGCATTAGTAACTTAATAGTCGGTATTACAATTGAGAAAAAAGCCACCAACACCGCTACTAAATAATTTTTATTATGAGCCAGTTCGTTAACCGTTCCCCAAATGCTGCGTGTTTTTTGATAAGCACTTATCTCACCTTCAAGCTTATCTAACCCAAACATGCTTGATGCCATCATCAGCATGTTTCGAGTGTTGCGGTCGCCTTCATCGGCAATCATCTCAATACCTGTTTGCGCTAATTTAGACTTATCTATTTTCCCCTCTAGGGATAATACAGGCTGGGTAACACCGGGAACCAATAAAGCTAAAGCAATTAAAATACTAACTATAGGGAGAAGTAAGCGCATAACATATCAAAAAAATAAACCATCATGCGCTTATCATACGCAAACTTAAACGCTGCGTCTTGCTCAATGCTAAACCGAGTTTGCTGTATTTAATTATTGTAATTTGCAGTTACAAACAAGATATAACCATACTTTTTATATGGATATGCGCTAATCCTTAGTGCAAATGTACACAAAGAGCCCAGATGGAGGTATAATAACCACATAATATTTTTGTAAAAACAGCATAAGAGCCTCCTATATGAGCATTGAACAAGCCTTAGTAGAACGTAGTAATAACCAATGTGAATTATGTGCAGCAACAGATACTTTATCTGTGTACGAAGTTCCGCCAGTTAAAGAAGCCCACTCAGATAAATGCATTTACACTTGCCAAGTATGTAAAGATCAAATTGAAGACACCGCTGAGCTAACCCCTACCCATTGGCATTGTTTAAACGACAGCATGTGGAGCCAAACTCCTGCAGTTCAGGTAGTGGCTTATCGTATGTTGAGCCGCTTAGCTGCCGACAATGGCTGGGCACAAGACGCCCTAGACATGATTTATTTAGAAGAAGATACATTAGCATGGGCTCAACAAGTACTTGCTGAAGATGACGACTTAAAACATCTTGATAGCAATGGCGTAGTACTTAAAGCCGGTGATACCGTAACGCTAATTAAAGATTTAGATGTAAAAGGCAGCAGCCTAACCGCTAAGCGCGGTACTGCGGTACGTAATATTGGCTTAACCAGCAATCCTGAACATATAGAAGGGCGTGTTGATGGTCAACGTATTGTAATTCTGACCAAGTTTGTTAAAAAGTAAAAATATTTATTTAGGGCGCATAAGCGCCCTTTTTTACGCGTTGTAACAATCACTAAGCCAAACTTTTACTCCTCAATTAAGCCTTGATTAAGTAACTAAGCACTATCATCATTTAAAATCATCTAATTTAGTATTAAAGGAACAACGATGTTTAAACGTAAGCCAAGTTCAATTTTAAAATCGGTAGCAGGGATCAGCTTCTTAGCCAGTGGCGCATTGGTATTATCTGGATGTGATGATGCTAAGAACACTGCACAGGCAACACAGGCAGAGTCAACAGCAACGCTAACAACTGAAGTTAGTTACCTTGATCGCAGCATGTTGGCGCCTAATTCACAGCTAACAGTAACACTTGCCGATGTATCTAAAATGGATATTAAAGCAACCGTTATTAGCCAGCAGGTTATTGATTTAAATGGTGGTCCTCCTTATACAGTAGAGCTTGCCTACGACACTAACAAAATTAATAAAGCACTTAGCTACAGCGTTAGTGCACGTATTGAAAATAATGGTGAGCTACTCTACACCAGCACAAACAATAACAACCCATTCGCAGCAGATGCACAAACCAGCCCGTACAAAATTGTGGTTACAAAAGTAGATCAAAAAGCAGATGTTGATTTAGCAAATACATATTGGAAAGCAATCACTTTAGCTGGCGATAATGTTACGGTTACAACAAAAGAACCTTTCATTCAATTTAGTAATGATGGCAAAGTGCATGGATTTTTAGGCTGCAATAACTTTAACGGTGGTTATGAAGTTAATGAGCAAACGGTGACTTTTGATCACATAGCGGCAACGCAAAAAATGTGTCATGAAAACATGGATCAAGAAGCTGCAATGTCTAGCATGCTAAGTAAAGCTGCGCAGTGGCAAGTTAATGGCGAATCGTTGAGCTTAAAAGATGAAAAAGGTGAGCAACTAGCTACCTTTAAAGCCGTTTACTTTAACTAAAATAACTGCAGTAATAATTAAAATGCCCAGTTTAACTGGGCATTTTGCTATGTGGGTTACTCTGCGACTAACTGCTCGCTGCGATAAAAACCACTTGATTCACTCAATATACTCACCAGCTCTGGCAACACCTCATCCATAACCTGTTTTAATTTCCACGGTGGATTAATTACTATCATCCCCGAGGCAGTCATGCCATGCACGTCGGTATCGGCTTTGGTAGCTAGCTCAAATAATTGAATATTACGCATGCCAGAGTCAATTAGGTCTTGCTCCATGTTGTCAATGCGGCTACGGTCAACAACAGGATACCAAATCATGTATGTGCCGGTAGCAAAGCGCTGATACGCTTGCATCAACGTAGTAATAACAGTGTCGTAATCGTCTTTGACTTCATAAGGTGGGTCTATTAACACGCAGGCTCTGCGCGATGCAGGGGGTAATAAGCCAACCAAACCAGCAAAACCATTTTCGCCACGTACTCGAATCGAACGCTTCCCTTGCATGTTCTCCTCTAGTAATAACAAATCACGTGGGTGCAGCTCAAAAAACCAGCCTTTATCTTGGCGGCGTAAAAAGTGTTCCGCAATTTTTGGCGAGCCCGGATAAAACTCTAAATTGGCTGTTTGGTTAAACGATTTGATCAGTGCAATGTAGTCGTTTAAAGCTGAGTGTTTACTAGTGTGTTGCCACAGTTTTTCAATGCCGTCTTGATACTCTTGTGTTTTTTGTGCATCGGCCGCTGCTAATTCGAAAAAGCCCGCACCCGAATGAGTGTCTATATAATCCAGTGGCTTATCTTTTAAAGTTTGGTAACCTAACACTTGTGCTAACACTAAATGTTTAAGTACATCGGCAGGGTTTCCGGCATGAAATGAGTGTCTGTAACTAAGCATTATTTATTTTCGCCATACGCTATTTAATAAAAACAGTGAACCATAAGCACTGTACTTTGACAACCTATCCCCTGATAAGCGGCCATTAAAATGAACCATTTCTGAATGAAAAAGCCAATACACTGAATTATCCCTTAACAGAGAATAAAAATCAGCTAAAACCAGCGTAAATGCTGGTAAATAAACAAACTTTGCTTTACATTTGCATTACCTTAATTACAGTTATATGAGCGCCTTTATGAATAACAACACTCTTCAACAACTCGAACAACTGATCGACCAATTAATTCAGCGTAATAATCAATTACAAGCTGATGTTTCTAATTTAAAAGAACAAAATAGTAAACTCGCTGACGACAACGAGCTTTTGCAATTAGAAGCCCTTGAAAACGAAGAAAAACAAAAAGATGCCAGCACTACTTTATCTGGCCTGCTTGATAAGTTACAAAGCGCACAACAGGCTAGCTAATGTCTGAGCTGCAAAACCAGCGAGTCACTGTTGAATTGCTTGGTAAAGAGCAGCAATTTGCTTGCCCACCTGGGCAAGAAGAGGCACTTAAAGCGGCAGCTAAAAATCTCAATGATTTGGTTGAGCAAATGAAACAACGCTCTACTGTTAAAAATGAGCAAAATGCCCTACTTATGGCAGCCTTAAATTTAAGCCACGAATTGCTAGAAGCAAAGACTATAAAAGCCGTTGATCTGCAACACCAAGATCAACTCATTGATAAGTTGAGTCAGCACTTATCAAATGACTCTAAACATAATAAATAAAAGCGCCTAGAGCGCTTTTATTTATTACGCAGCTTTTAAACCATAATAGAGAGCGTTATATGAAGTCAGCCCTGCGTTTATTTAAATTAAGTAAGTACCTACTACTGCTTAACTCTTTTTATTTTGCAGCCAATGCTAACGCCGATGTTACGTGGGAGAAAATAAGTCCCAATATTCAATTTTTAAAACAACAGCATAAACTACGTTTTTACGACTCAAACCAAGTATTAATTGAAGGTAGTAAATGCGCACTGTTAGTAGATACCAGCGGCAACTTTGCTGCAGTAGAACAACTTGCTAGCGATTTAAAAAAGCACTTAACAACACCTTTGTGTTACTTAGTGGCCACTCATTTTCATGACGATCATTTGCTGGGGATGGCTGTAATGCAGCACTTTTACCCCGATGCGCAATTAATTACCCATCAGCAAGTAAAAACTGACTTTGCCCTTTATCAGCAAGCATTTAACGATAAGCTAGAAGGATTCGAAAAAAGCATTGAGCTTAGCTACCAACGCTTAGCAACACTCCCCGAAAATGAGCAAGCGCAGTGGCGTACAAAGTTAGAACGCGCTAAACAGCGCCTATTCCGCTGGCAAAAATATCAACTCAATGCACCTGAAATAAGCATAAACACCAATAAAACATTAGACTTAGGCAATTTTGAAATTACTTTAAACGCCCACCAAGCACATACCAATGGCGATTTAACCATTACAACTAACAGTGGCAGCACTTTGATTGGTGGAGATATTGTTGACTGGCTTCCCTACCCTGGCCACGGCGAGCTAAGCAGCTGGCGCGCACTGCTACAACAATATATTAATGACTCAGTGCTAAAAACTATAATTCCTGGTCATGGTGAACTAACTAATAAGTCGCAACTGCAGCAGTCGCACGCATTTTTAACCGCCATTACAGAGCATGTAGCTAATAATAGTGGGCAAACAATAGAGCAGTTAATGCTGTCATTTCCTGATGTCGCGATTAAACCCTACATGCAAGAGTCGCTTAATGCCAAGTCGAGTAATTTATTTTTACAAGCAGGATTAATTCGCGCGATAAACGCAAAATAACTCAACACAACGGACTGTGTTAAAATAGTAAAAGGATTTTAATAGAAGTGAATGTTATGCGCAGTTTGGTTTTAGCTTGTTTAGGTGTTTTTTTATTTGGCTGTGAAACCACCAAGCCAGAGCCTATAGAAGCACCGCAAATATTTACTCACTTTAAGCCAAGTTACAGCGCCCCTAGTGAATTAAAAACACTGCAAAGCACAAAAACTAACTTACACATAACGCCGCCTAAAAACACAAAAAATAAAATAATAAAGCCACCAGCTAAAACAACTGACTTATGGCAGTATATCGCTAATAATCTGCATTTTCCTATTGAGCAAAATAAAGCGCTGAAAAAGCGTATTAATTGGTATTTGCAGCAACCCGATTACCTGCAAGTTATGAGCAAACGAGCCGCTCCGTATTTATACCATATTGTAAAAAAGGTAGAACAACAGCAACTACCAATAGAGTTAGCACTGCTGCCTTTTGTAGAGAGCGGATTTAGACCCACTGCACACTCATCGCAGCAAGCCGTTGGCGTATGGCAACTGGTAGGAGCAACTGCACATCATTTTGGGGTTAAGTCTGATCAATGGTATGACGGCCGCCAAGATGTACTTGCCGCCACCGACGCAGCACTGGCGTATTTAAGTTACTTATATAAACGCTTTGATGGCAATTGGCTGCACGCTCTCGCCGCTTATAATAGCGGTGAAGGGCGAGTTAAACGCGCGATTAAACAAAATAAAAAGCACGGTAAAAGCACTGATTACTGGTCGCTAAAATTACCTCAAGAAACCGCCGATTATGTACCCAAGTTACTGGCACTAAGCTACTTAGTTAAACACCCGCAACAAGGTTTTAAACGCCCAAAGCTCGCTTACAAAGCATTGACCACCCATATGAATGTAGGCCAACAATTTGATTTTTCAATCATTGCCAAGCTCTCTGGAGTAGGCTCTAAGCAGCTACATGCACTTAATCAAGGGTATTTAAAAAATCAAAGTTCACCCAATGGTCCGCATACGTTATTACTGCCAATTGAGCAACAGGCACTATTAAACAGTTCGTTTTTTAAAACTAACTTTGCTGGAGAGTACATAGTTAAACAAAACGATACGCTTTACAGTATTGCTAGGCGCTTTGGCATGCCTTTAAGTACCTTAAAGCAACTTAATAATAAACAAAACAACTTAATTGGCATTGGTGAAAAATTACTTGTTGGCCAGCCCAAAACACTCCCGGAATCATTGACTATTGATTATAAAATTAGCCCCTACCTTGAGCATCAAGAAGTGGTAATTGCAACACTCGAAATAGACTATGAAGTGCAACCAGGCGATACCTTGTGGAGCATTAGTCAGCTTTACAATGTGCCGCACAGTGACCTAGCTAAATGGAATAAACTATCAGCGTCGAGTATGCTCAAACCAGGTATTCAATTAGTGTTATTTATTCCTCAAGCCGAAAAGCCTCAAGTAACAACAATTAAAAAAGATTTATTGTTAGATCTACAAAAAACATTAAATCAGCCACGTTAAGTTTCTAAAAAAACATATTTCGCGTAAAATTACGCTCTAACTAATACAGTCAAAATTTAAAGAGATAAGCATGCAAATTAGTAAAAATTCAGCCGTTGAATTTCATTACACCCTTAGCGAAGCCGGTGAGCAAATAGAAACCAGTACTAACGAAGCGCCTCTTACTTATATTCATGGCAGCGAAGGCATGCTTCCTGGTTTAGAAAATGCGCTGGAAGGCAAAGCCGCTGGCGAAAAGTTTAGCGTTACATTAGCGCCAAGCGAGTCATACGGCGAACGTGTTGATAACTTAGTACAACGCATTCCGTTAAAGCATTTACAAACACAAAGCAAAGTTAAAGTATGGAAACCAGGCATGACCGCAATGGTAAGCTCGGATCAAGGTCGTCATCAGGTAACTATTATTAAAGTAGGCCGCTTTAATGCCGATTGTGATTTAAATCATCCATTTGCAGGTAAAACACTGACTTTTGATGTTGAAGTAGTGTCGGTACGTGAAGCCACCAGCGAAGAAGTATCGCACGGCCATGTGCATGCAGCAGGCGGATGTGGTCACTCTCACTAATTAAAAAGTAATAACAAATAAAGGAGCAAGTATGTCAAAAGTGGCTATTGTTACCGGCGGCACCAAAGGTATTGGTTTAGCGGTAGTACAGCGCTTACTAGCAAGCGGCTATGAAGTACATAACCTTGATATAACACCAAGTAACTTTGGTGAGTTTCATCATTGTGATGTAAGCGATGTCACTGTTGTACGTCGTTGTATTAATGCCATAGTTGAGCAAACGCAGCGCATTGATGTACTTGTTTCTAATGCAGGAAAACATTTAAGCGCCAACATAGAAAGTACCGATGAGCAAGCTCTCGATGCACTATTTGCGCTTAATGTAAAAGGCGCGTATGCGGCAGTGCAAAGTGTATTACCAATAATGAAAACCCAAAACAACGGCGCTATTGTGCTTATAGCCTCAGATCAGGCAATTATAGGTAAAAAAAATTCATTTGCTTATAACCTGACTAAACACGCCCTTGCTTCTATGGCAAAAACCACCGCGCTTGATTACGCGAGTTTTAATATTAGGGCTAATGCCGTGTGCCCTGGCACTATAGAAACACCGTTATTTCATAACGCCATAGACGCTTACTGTAAAAACAGTGGTGCCAATAAAGCACAAACAGTAGCCGAAGAGGCGGCATTGCAGCCACTTAACCGTTTAGGCCAAGCTGATGAAGTAGCCGCTTTAGTGAATTTTTTAGTCAGCGATGATGCAAGCTTTATCACCGGTAGCTTGCAAAGTATTGACGGTGGTTATACAGCGCAATGAGTAGTGCTATTATTGACCCCCATGTGCATTTTTTTAATCTACTTGAGGGGCAATATACTTGGTTACAAGGCGCTAACCCGCCGCCATGGCCTAACTTAGACAAAATAAAGCAGCCGATCAGTGCTGCGCAATTAATGCAAGATTGCGACTTTAAACTTGCAGGCTTAGTGCATATTGAAGCGGGGTTTGATAACAGCGCACCTATAAACGAGCTTAACTGGCTCACCAAGCACTTGGCTGGCATTACTTACAAAGCCGTTAGTTTTGCCCAGATTGATCAAAGCAATCAGCTATTTAGCCATGCGCTCAGTAACCTTTCCCATCCAAGCTTAGCGGGCATTAGAGATATTACCCAAGGTGATGACGCCAAACGTTTGCTCAGCAGTAATTGCTACAATAACTTTGAAACGTTACAGCAGTTAAAATTACATTTTGAAGCCCAGTTTGAGCTTGAAAACCATATTATAGTTAAGCAAATTGCTCAATACGCCAAACAGTTTCCACAGTTACAAATTATACTTAATCACGCAGGTTTACCCCACAATATGCCAGCGTGGCAACAAGGCATTAAATTACTCGCCAAGTACCATAACATTGCAATTAAGTTTTCGGGATTTGAGTTACTTAAGCTCAATAGCGGGCAGCAAGCACTGTGCTTTAATATTATTTTGCAACACTTTGGCGAGCAAAGAATAATGTTTGCGAGTAACTTCCCCGTTTGCCAAATCAATACCCAATATAACGACTTATGGCAGGCACACTTTAACTTATGTAGTAACCAAGCGCTTTGGCAGCAATTAAGCTATAAAAACGCTAAACACTGCTATCAACTCTAAATAAAAGCCGCTATATTTAAATTAATCGTTTAAAAATAGAGCTTCTTATATGCACTCTAAAATTCGTGACAAAAAAACAACAACACTCGCTTCCTTAGCACTGCTTAGCGTTTTATCTGGGTGTGGCGGCGGTAGCGATAGCGAGGGCCTTACTCCTAATAGCAATACCAATAGCTGGAGCGCAGGGGTATTTGCCAGTGCCAGCCAATTTAAAGGACAATGCCAAGCAAGTAATGAAAAAAACTGGCTGCGTTCGTGGAGTAACGAAACCTACCTTTGGTACGATGAGATAATAGATACCGATCCAGCGCTTACAAGCGGCGTAGTTGCTTATTTTGATACCTTAAAAACCAATGAACTGACCGATTCAGGCGCTAAAAAAGATAACTACCACTTTAACTTACCTACCGATGAGTGGCAGCGCCAAAGTCAATCAGGGGTAACCTATGGCTATGGCTTTAATATAAAAATACTTGCTAGCAGCGCGCCACGCCAAGCCGTTATTAGCTATACCGAGCCAAATACACCTGCGAGTAATCAAAACCTTGCTCGTGGCTTTGAACTTGTTGCAGTAGATGGCATTGATTTTGTAAATACGACTTCCAGCAGTGAAGTTGCTCTTATTAGTGCAAGTTTGTTTCCTGAGCAAACAGGTAAAACGACCGAGTTTGTATTTAAAGACATAAATACTAACCAAAACCGTACCGTAACACTCACCTCGCAAAATATTACCTCGCAACCGGTAGTCAATGTGCGTACCGACTTAGCCGATGGCGATGTGGGTTATTTTCAGTTTAATAGCCATAATGCGATTGCTGAAGATCAGCTCTACAATGCATTTAACCAATTTGCAGCAAGTAATATTAAAGACTTAGTGATTGACGTACGCTATAACGGCGGCGGCTTTTTACAAATGGCCAGCCAAGTAGCCTATATGATTGCGGGCCGCGCGAACACCCAAGGAAAAGTGTTTGAGCGTACTGTTTTTAACGATAAAAATCCAAATACCAACCCGGTAACTGGGCAAACACTTAGCCCAATGCCGTTTACTAATCAGTTTGTGGGATTTGCTGATAACCCTGCAACTGTGCCCGGTAGCGCACTGCCAACATTAAACCTAAACCGCGTATTTGTTCTCACGACTAGCAGCACCTGTTCAGCAAGCGAAGCCATTATTAATGGTCTGCGCGGCGCCGACATTGAAGTGATCCAGATAGGCTCTGGTACCTGTGGCAAGCCTTATGGCTTTTATCCTACCGATAACTGCGCAACCACCTATTTTACCATTCAGTTTAGCGGTATAAATAATAAAGGTTTTGGCGAGTATGCTGATGGCTTTGCGCCAAAAAACACTATTGATAACGCTTTTCAACCCGTATTATTAAATGGTTGTGCGCTTGCCGATGACTTTTCTCAGCCATTAGGTAATGCCAATGAAGCACTGCTTAAAACAGCGCTTAACTATCGAAATACCGGTAGCTGCCCTGCGCCAAGCTCTATAAACAGTAAACAAGGTTTTGCGCCGGCTATTACAACTGATTCGCCTGAAGTAAAAGATACGCGAATTCAAACCTTGCTTGAGCAAAATACTATTCTTAGCGATAACATGAGATAAACCATGAAAGTACGCCGACTTACAGTAATCGCATTTATAACAACCGCACTCAGCGGCTGCTTAGCACAAAGCGCTGAGCCAACTCCTAAGCTGCAGCATGCGCTATTAGTAACACCTAATAGCATAGCAGTAGCTAATGCTATTGCCAGCTTGCTGCATAGCTCACAAGTGCAATTAGCCGATGATGTATTTACTACTAACAGTACTGTGACGCTCGATAAACTCAACCATAAAGACTCTATGGGTAATCCTATTATGGGTAAGCAGCTTAATATGCCCGACCAGTTTGAGTTAATGATTAAAGGCAAGCAATGCTTTGTTCGCCATCTTGATAGCAAAGCAACGCAGCAGTTAAAAGGCGTGCAGTGTAAAATTAATCAGCTATAACAATAACGCCAAATAGCAAAAGCCGCGTAGTGAGCTATCACTACGCGGCTTTTTAATCTATATGATAAAACTATTTAATTTCTACACGCTGCGAGCGCATTACAATCTCATCGTTTAATTCAATACCAATACCTGGCTCTTCCGACACTTGAAAAAAGCCATTTTTAGGTTGAGGATCTTGCAGACACAACTCACGGTTCCATTTTTTAATCGCATAAGTATGATGCTCATGAATTAAAAAGTTAGGAATGGCTGTTTCTAAATGCAGTGAAGCTGCAGTCGCTACTGGCCCGCCGCATACATGCGCTTGAATGCGCACATCAAAAATATCGGCGTAGTCACACACTTTTTTGGTTTCGGTAAAACCACCACATAAACCAATATCGGGTTGCAATACATTAATACTTTGATCTTCTAAGTATGGGCGTACACCCCAGCGGTTATACAAGCGTTCACCACCAGCAATTGGCACGGCCACTTTATCAGCCACTTTGGCATGCAATGAATGGTTTAAATAGTTAACGGGTTCTTCAAAAAACATGCAATCGAATTCTTTCGCTATTTCGCCCAATTGAATTGCCGAAGTCACCCCTGGTAAGCTATGGCATTCAAAAATAATATCAACTTCGTCGCCTACCGCTTCACGAATCGCTTGCATACGCGCACGGTACAACTTCATTTCAGCGCGGGAAATAATATTAGTGCGATCGTAGTAAGTATTGCCGTCTTTATCGTACTGAATTGGGTCTACTTTTACTGCATCGTAACCCTCGGCAACCGCTTTTAAAGCCGCTTCGGCATATTCTTGTGGCTGCACTAATGCTTTAAACTCGCTATCCCAGTCAAACTGCAGTTGCGATGCATAAGTGCGTAATTTATCGTTAACCTTACCACCAAGTAGTTGATACACAGGTACACCCAGTGCTTTACCTTTAATATCCCACAGAGCAGTATCTATCGCACTCATTGCAGCATATACAACAGGCCCACCACCTAAACCCCAAAAGCTTTCACGTAACATACGCGACCAAAGCTTTTCGGTTTGAAATGGGTCGTGGCCAATTAAAAATGCATCGGCCATTTCTTTGATCATAGCGGCAGCAGCGCTGTGGCCTAAATCGTATGCAAGGCCCGCTTCACCCACACCACTAATGCCTTCATCAGTATGAATACGTACAAATACTGGAGTCCAAGCAGGACGATCTGGGCAATGAATATCAAACACTTCAACGCGATTTACTTTCATGAATATTCCTTATTAACCTTTAAATGGTTATTTTGCAAAACTAGGATCAAGTCGGTACGCTTTGCGCAGCATAGCTGGCCACGCTAACTGCCCGCCAGTACTACCACTGTGCACTACATTTGCTTGATTATAAATATTGTCGATTATAGGCTGCGGGACGCTAATAGCCTGCTGCGAACTGGCTTGAATAGCGAGCTGTATTTCACAGGCGCGCTGTAAATCATAAAAGCGCATAAAAGCATCGCCCACCGTTGGCCCCACTGTTAAGCCACCGTGGTTAACTAACAACATATGGTTAGTATTGCCTAAATCATCTTGTAAGCGTTTTCGTTCATCATCGTTAACCGCTAACCCTTCGTAACCATGATACGAAAGCGACGGCAAAGAGAACATGGAATACTGACTTAGTGGCAATAAGCCATTTTTTTGTGTAGCAACAGCTATGGTTTCTTTCGTGTGTAAATGAATCACACAATGCGCATCGTCGCGTACTTCGTGAATTGCGCTATGAATAGTAAAGCCAGCTGGATTAATATTAAATGGCGTGTCGTCAATAATATTGCCGCTTAAATCTACTTTAACTAAGTTAGAAGCGCTGATTTCATCAAAGGTTAAACCAAAGGCGTTCACTAAGTAATGATCACTGCCCGGTATCCGCGCCGATAAATGCGTGTAAATTAAATCGCCCCAACGAAAATGATCCACCAACCTATAACAGGCTGCTAGATCAACTCGTAGCTGCCATTCTTGTGCTGATACTTTATTTTTTAAATCGAGCTGGGGTAAATCAAACATAATAAGCCTTTAAATACACATAAGGTCAATTGCGCAATAGATGTTTAGAAGTCTAAATTAGTATTTAGGTTATAGCAATCAGGAAATAAAACAGCCACACTAGGTGTGGCTGTTTTTTAATAAAAATAATTAACTGCGTTTATTATTTTACGTTTGCAAGGTAATCAGCAATTGCAGCAAACTCTTCATCTGTTACGGTTGCTACCATAGCTTTCATAGCCATAGACATACCATTACTGCGCGCACCTGATTTAATGTCTTTCATTTGTGCAACTAAATAGTCTTTATTTTGACCATTTAATTTAGGGTACATGCCCATAATAGGTGCCTTACCTTCTGCGCCGTGACACGTTTGGCAGTTTTTAGCAGTGTAAAGTGCAGCACCATCTGCAGCAGCTGCATTAAATGACAAGCTTGCGGCTAAACTAATACCCGCGCCTAATAAAAGTGTTTTAATTTTGCTCATTGTATTTACTCTTCTTTTTTTGACGGTTAAAAAACTGTTCTGGTGATTGTAGTCAACAACACTATAAAAAGCATACGTAACTAATAGCATTTGACGATCAATCAGAACAAATACATGTACAGCTCATTTAAGTTAACTTTAGCAAAAATTAAATGAGTCTACACTTAACTAAAATTTACCACGTTAAATCATCTGGTATTTCAAAATCGGCGTATGGATCGTCTTCATCTTTTACTTTGCTTTCTGGCTCAACATGAAAAACAATATAATGTTCATCTACTTCAGCTACTTTACGTGCCGGTTCATCTTCTAATACGTAAAATCGGCCTTCGAGCACACAAATAGCTAAGCGACCACCCGATAACGCTTTTTGCGTTCTTTCGTTTACTTCAATGCTCTTTACTTTGTTTTCGTAAGTAAAGTTAAAAGTACGCTCACCACGTATTGCTTCTTGGTTATGGTGTTCTAAAATTTGTTTAACACGGGCACTTTGCTCGCGCTGCTTTAAACTACCTTGGCGTGCCTGGTTAAGCTCTTCTGCTTTTTGTTGCTGCTCAAGTTTTGTTTGTTGAATATGCTTTTGTAAATCGCTAGGGTTACTGGTTGCACCCTTTTTTTGCTTTTTTTGCTGCTTACGCTTTTCTGATTTAGCAACTTTAGCTTTATGCGATGTTGTTAATCCTGCTTGGAGCAATTGCTCTTGAAGTGACCCCATGGCTCTATTCCACTAAAAACTAATATTAAGACTATTTTAATCACCAATGCCGGCAAATAACAGCGCTATCATCATTAATCTAACAAACGACGATAAAAACACCATGATTTAGCGCAAAGATAGCGACTCTTTTAGTAAACAATTACTTATTACTGTTTATGGGCATACCAAATAGTCGCTTAAAGTATTCGTTTTTAGATTATCAAACACAAGGGATTTTTAATATACTGCCACTTAACTATTAGTTACTCGCCAAGCTATAATAATGCGCCTACCTCACTTGTTGCTTTGCTCTGTATTTATTTTTTTTGTACTTTACGCTCCACAACCACTGCTTGGCCTATTTGCAGTTGAGTTTGGTGTTGCCCCCGCCGTTGCTGGCAGCTTAATGACTGCGGCTATGCTACCACTGGCTATTGCGCCTTTAGTGTATGGGTTGTTTTTAACTAAACGTAATCCTTTATTTATATTACGCATTGCTATGTTGTTATTGGGAGGATGCTGTTTATTATTTGTTTACGCCCCCACCTTTGAGCTGCTGTTATTGGTACGCTTTTTACAAGGCCTAATATTACCAGCGGCATTAACAGCCATGACCAGTTATATTGGCATGAGTTTTAGTGCCGATACACTGCAAAAAAATATGACAATCTACATTGGCAGCACCATAGTAGGCGGCTATTTTGGGCGTGTTCTGGCAGCTATTTTTAGCGATATATGGCACTGGCAAAGTTTTTATTATTTTATTGCCACCATGCTCATTTTGCTTGCGTGGAGTATTCCCCATACCCGCTTTAAAAGTAATAACGTTAAATCAATACTTTCACCACTAGACTATATTAAACAACTGCGTGAAGGGCCGCTGCTAAAAGTGTATGGTGCGGTATTTTGTATGTTTTTTTGCTTTGCCGCTTTACTTAATTATTTACCTTTTATTTTGCAAAATACTTTTTTAATCACTAATACTCGCGACATTGGCTTGGTTTACAGTGGTTATTTAATCGGCGCTTTAGCGTCTATTACAACACCTTGGTTACTTAAAAAAGTGCCCTCTGCATGGCATTTATTAACGGCTATATTTTTGTTTTACAGTATTAGCATTGTCATGTTAATGAGCCACCAGCTAATAGTGTTTTTAGCCGCATTTACATTATTTTGCGGGTCTATGTTTGTGATTCACTCAACTGCCGCTCCCTTAGTTAATAAAATAAGTAAAGCACCACCGAGTGTTACTAATGGCGGGTATGTATCGTTTTATTACAGCGGCGGTGCACTTGGGTCGTTATTACCAGGGGTGATATACCAGCATCATGGGCAAACCGCATTTATGGCAGCTTTATTGGCTGTTTGCCTATGCGGCTTGATGCTGGTTATATGGGCTTACCTTGAAGGTAAAAATACTACGCGAGGCTGATGCTCAGTAAAGTTAAAAAACTGCTCTAAGTCTGCTTTATTAAGTAACCAGGTTTGGGTGTTTTCAAACGGATGACAATGAAATAGCTCACCTTGCCAAATATCTTGATCTAGCCAAACGCTTACTTCGTTTTGCTTGTCGTTCATTAGGCTAAGCATAGATACACACCCAGGTGCTACTTTTAAATAGCGCGCTAAACGCTCGCTTGAGGCAAATCCTAACCGCGATAACCCTTGTTGTTTTGATAATACTTTTAAATCAAGTTGCTTGTCATGGGCGGTTATAACTAAAAAGTGCCGCTTACCTTCATTATCACGTAAAAATAAATTTTTAAGTCGTGTACCTGGGCGCTCCACCATAAAGGCATCGGCATCTAAACTGCCATGTAATGGTGGGTGCTCTATCACCTCATAATTAATATTTAACTGCGCTAATAGCGCTGCTAACTTTGTTTTATCAGCTAACATACTACAAACAACGTCCTCTTAATTGCACACTTAAATCACGCCACAGTACCTCATTAATTTCATGCTTAGCGGGGCAATAGTTGCGTGTTTCAAGCTCTTTATTTAACAATTCAACAGCTTGATCTTCTAACTGCAATTTTAAAATACTCGACTCTTCAAAATGCTCTTGCGCTGCAAAACGCTCAAAGTCACTGCGGGTAAACTTTTTATCTAAATTAATGTTCTGGCGGCTTTTAGCCTTTACCGATACTACGTAGGCAAATAGCTTATTTCCTTGTTCATCTTGTTTTTCATGAAACTGTTTATTATTTATTTCATAAGGTTGCTCGTCACTTGAGTTAGCACAGCCAACAAGCAAAACCATCAGTACTAAGGCATACTTTTTCATTTTTAATTGTCTTTTTACTGAATATTGTTGTTGAGTCTACCAAAATTTCATCTAAACGGTAAAATTAGTGAAAAAATACTTGACCTATTTTATAAAAAATCTTAAAGTTCGTCCCGCTTGAGAATCAGCAATCAAGCTTTTACGTAATATGTAAAATTTAGGAATGTGGGGCTATAGCTCAGCTGGGAGAGCGCCTGCCTTGCACGCAGGAGGTCAGCAGTTCGATCCTGCTTAGCTCCACCACTTTCCTACTCCCTCTTTAGTATTGTCTCAAAGCCATCAATTTATTCGCTATTTTATCGAAATTTTCCGAGAAAACCCATTGATCGACGCGAAGCGGCGTCGATGGGATGAATCGGAATAGTTAGCCCTGCTCTTGAATGTATTTTCAAATTGTATCAGCTGCCGCATTTCCAACAGAGCAAACAAAATATCCGTCAGACCAAAATGTTTTTTTAACCCAGAATTGCTTTTTAAACCATTTAAATCTCGACCATAGACTTTGCGTTGTAGATTGTTTAATTCTCCTAACGTAACTCGCAACGCTGATATTGGGAGAGATCGTTAGCAATATGTGTATATGATCTTTGTCCACCTCGATCTCTTCGATATTAAATTCTGAGCGCTCTGCAATTTCAGTGATTTTTTGTT
>NZ_JACJES010000036.1:0-14100 GCF_014164175.1 Pseudoalteromonas sp. SG44-5
CAAAGTGCAGGTAAACGCTACGCTGTGGTTGATGCCTTTAATAGTGCACATTTAGCAACCCTAGGCAAAGCGGCTAAGTCGCTAAAGTTAATTACTGGCGGCTCTGGATTGGCAGCGGGCATTGCTAAAAACTGGCAGCAGCAACTACAAGATCAAGGCGAAGCCAAAAAAGCGGGCTACCCAACCAAAGCAGCCACCGTCATATTATCGGGTTCGTGCTCGTTAATGACCAATAAACAAGTTGCAGCTTATAAAACTAAAGCTCCTCACTTCGCGCTCGATATCGACCATTGCTTAAACTTAGATAATTATAGCAACCAAGTATTTGACTGGGTGATTAACAACTTGAATACCCCATTCGCCCCCTTAATTTATGCCACTGCGGATGTTAATGCATTACAAGCAACGCATAAAAAGTATGGTGCTGATATTTCCAGCCAAGCAGTTGAAAACCTCTTTAGTCAATTAACCATTAAACTTAAAGAATATGGTGTGCGCAATTTCATTGTTGCCGGTGGCGAAACATCTGGCGTTGTTACCCAAAGTTTGCAGCTTGATGGCTTTCATATCGGCCCTCAAATTAGCCCAGGTGTGCCATGGGTAAAGGGCATTAATAGCGATATTTCCTTGGCATTAAAATCTGGAAACTTTGGCGCTGAACCTTTCTTTACCCAAGCTCAGGAGTATTTTAAATGAATGAAGCACAATTAAGGCTGCAAGTAGTAGAGCTTGCGCGTTCAATGTTTGAACGTGGGTATGCCACAGGTGGTGCCGGTAATCTTTCGGTAAAGTTATCTAATGGCCATTTTTTAACAACCCCGACAGGATCTTCATTTGGTCGTTTGGTCGCCGAAGAGCTCTCTGTAGTTGATAAAGACGGAAAACACCTTACAGGTAAGCCCCCCTCTAAAGAGGTGTCTTTTCACTTAGCTATTTACGATAAAGACCCTAACTGCAATGCAATTGTACACCTACATTCAACGTACTTAACCGCGTTATCTTGCCTTGAAAACTTAGATCCTAACAATGCAATAAAGGCATTTACACCTTATTACGTAATGCGCGTTGGTGAGTTACCTGTGGTGCCTTATTACCGCCCGGGCGATCCGCAAATAGCTAAAGATTTAGCCCAGTTAGCAGGGAAATATCGGGCATTTTTACTTTCTAATCATGGCCCTATCATTACTGGTAGTGATTTTTTAGATGCCGTAGATAACGCAGAAGAATTAGAAGAAACCGCTAAGCTAGCATTTTTATTACAAGGTAAAGCAACACGTTACCTAACCGACTCAGAAGTAACTGATTTAAAAGGGAGAGGAAAATAATGGCTCAATTTGCAGCAAATCTAACTATGCTTTTTAGTGAAGTCGCATTCCTTGAACGCTTTGAACGCGCACACAAAGCAGGCTTTAAAGCCGTTGAATACCTTTTCCCGTATGCTTTTGAAGCACAAGTATTAGCAGATAAATTACAGCAATTTGGATTAGAGCAAGCTTTATTTAATATGCCAGCGGGCGATTGGGATGCTGGTGAGCGTGGCTTTGCAGCCATCCCCGGGCGTGAACAAGAGTTTAAGCAAAGTGTTGCAATCGCGCTCGACTACGCCGCCGCATTAAACTGTAAAAAAGTACATGCTATGGCTGGTATTGTAAACGCTCAATTTAGCCGTGAGCAGCATGTTGACACATTTATTAAAAACATTCGCTATGCCGCTGATGCGTTTGCAAAACATGATATTGAACTGATGATAGAGCCATTAAATAACCGAGATGTACCTCATTATTTTATTGCTCACCAACGAGAAGCTGCTGAGTTAATTAAATTAATTGACCGTCCAAATGTGAAGCTGCAACTAGATATTTATCATGCTGCAATAATGGATGGTGATCTGACCCACCTAATTAATGATCTCGCCTCGGTGACAGGGCATATTCAAATTGCCTCTGTACCAGCACGCCATGAGCCCTCTGAAGGGGAAATTAATTACCCACATATATTTAATGTACTAGACGAATCTGGTTATAAAGGCTGGATCGGCTGCGAATACAACCCTAAAAACAACACTGAAGATGGCCTTGAGTGGCTAAAGCCCCACTTATAAGCACTATTTATCAATAATAAATAACACAGTTAATAAACATACAAAGGTATTTACATGAATATTATTATCACCGGTGGTGCTGGTTTTTTAGGCTCAGAGCTACTAAATAACTTGCTACAACAGTTTCCTCAAATTGAAACAATTAAAGTAGTAGACCGTATTAAATTAGACAGCAATTTAATTACCAATAATAAAGTTCACTCTATCGTTGCTGATATTACCGTTAAAGAAGATATAGAAAAAATCATCGATGAACAAACTACTCACGTGTTCCATTTAGCTGCAATTGTTTCAAGCCATGCAGAGGAAGATTTTGAGTTAGGCATGCTGGTTAATTTAAAAGCCACACAAATTTTACTCGAGTGCTGTCGCCAAGCTAACCCTAATATTCGTCTTGTTTTTTCAAGCTCACTTGCTGTGTTTGGTGGGGAGCTTCCAGAACAAATTGATTACATGACGGCTATGCAACCTAGTTCTTCGTACGGTACACAAAAAGCGATTTGTGAGTTACTCGTCAACGATTACGCCAGAAAAGGCTTTGTTGATGCAGTTACGGTTCGTCTGCCTACTATTTGTATTCGCCCAGGCGTACCTAATAAAGCGGCCTCTTCTTTTGTCAGTGGCATGATACGCGAACCACTTAAACAGCAAGCGTCAAACTGTCCTGTTGATGTTGAGTTACCTTTATGGGTATCTAGTCCTAACAGCGTGATTAAAAATATTATTCATGCAAGTCAGCTCGACACAAAACTGTTAAAAGGCTTTCGCACTGTAAATTTACCTGGATTAAAAACATCACCAAAAGAAATGATCGAATGCTTAGTTAAAATAAAAGGCGAGCCCGTTTTAGAGCTCATTAGTTACGAAAAAGATGAAAATGTAGAACGTATTGTTTCTAGTTGGCCACAGTCAATGAATAACGAAAAAGAACTAGCAATAGGATTTGTTAAAGATAAAGACTTTAACTCTATTTTAAATGCTTACTTAGACACCCAAAAATAAAGTAAACC
Source organism: Pseudoalteromonas sp. SG44-5 (assembly GCF_014164175.1). Classification (NCBI taxonomy): domain Bacteria; kingdom Pseudomonadati; phylum Pseudomonadota; class Gammaproteobacteria; order Alteromonadales; family Pseudoalteromonadaceae; genus Pseudoalteromonas; species Pseudoalteromonas sp. SG44-5. The sequence goes on from NZ_JACJES010000036.1 coordinate 3,112, forward strand.
TATTACTTAATAACAAAGAGGTCTCACGTATGTTACCAATATCTGTAATCGGCTTAATAATAGCCGTATTTGTGTTAATATTTTTAGTATTAAGAACCAGAGTACACGTTTTCATTGCTATGCTTGCAGCTGCCTGTTTGGCTGGTTTAATTGGCGGTTTAAGTGTAAACGAAACTATGGCAGCCATAAGTGATGGCTTTGGTGGCACTTTAGGTGGCATCGGTATTGTTATCGGTTTAGGTGTAATGATGGGGGCTATTTTAGAAGCCTCTGGCGCTGGTGAATCAATAGCCTACAACTTTATTAAGTGGCTAGGTAAGAAAAAAGAAGAAACCGCACTGGCCGTAACTGGTTATATTGTAAGTATTCCTGTGTTTGTTGATAGTGCACTTATTATTCTTTACCCTATAGCTAAATCGTTAGCAAGAACGTCAAATCGCTCTATTTTAACCTTAACAGTATCGCTGGCGGGTGGCTTAGTTGTTGCCCACCACTGTATCCCACCAACACCTGGCCCTTTAGGTGTAGCGAGTATATTTGGTGTCGATTTAGCTTCAATGTTAGGTTTTGGACTTTTGATTGCCGCTCCTTGCGTATACGGTATTATTCTATACTCACGCTGGCTAGAAAAGCACTTCCCGGAGTTCATTGCTATCCCAACGGTAAGCCACACAGGTGATGCTGCTAAGCAAGTTCACAATGACTACATGGCAACAAAAGAAGCTAAAAACCTCCCTTCACTAACCAAGTCAATTATGCCTATTGTAGTGCCAATTGTATTAATTTTAGTGAAATCGCTTATGGGCCTTGCTGAAAAGCAATTTGGTATGGACGGGCTATCGGCCAGTACTTTTGGTGCTGTTTTTAACTTTCTTGGCCATCCTATCATCGCACTTTCAATAAGTACTTTATTAGCTGTCTATACATTAACGCCTCATTTGGATAAAGAAACAACAACAACTAAACTAGAAGAAGGCATTACGACTTGCGGTATTATTTTACTTGTAACCGGTGCCGGTGGCGCATTGGGCGCAGTATTACGCGCATCAGGTGCAGGTGCTGAAATTGCCAACCAAATTATTGAGTTATCAATATCACCAATAATGATCCCATTTATTATTGCTACGTTGGTGCGAATTATTCAAGGCAGTGGTACCGTTTCAATGATTACTGCAGCGTCAATATCTGCGCCAGTACTGCTCGAAATGGATGGAGTAAATATGTTATTCGCAGCATCAGCAGCAACTATGGGTAGTTTATTTGCGGGCTACTTTAACGATAGCTTATTTCACATTGTTAACCGCTTAATGGGCGTCACTGAAGTTAAAAAGCAACTTGTTATTTGGACAGTGCCAACGACTATTGCTTGGGCTATAGGTGGATCACTTATCATGATTTTGAATCTGTTCTTTGGTAGCCATGGTAGTATTTATGACCCGCTATTCCCTTTATTAGTTTTAGCTGGCTGTTTGCTCTTTGTTAAAAGTCAAAGTAAGCAGCATTTACAAGTAGCTTAATTTCTACTGTTTTTTGCAAAATTAACAAGGCCTCTTTATCAAGAGGCCTTGTTAATTAGATAACCTTATTACCACGCCATTCCAAGTGACAGTTTACGTCCATTGTTACTTCTAGAGCCATAAAAAGTAAGATTGATACCAGCTCTAATAATTCATCCCTGAAGCAGTACCCATCACTCATCCATGAACTCACTTCGAGTCACTGCGAAACTGCGTTTCGGTTCACTCTCACCCAGCGGCCGGACCTTAACTTATAACAGCGGCACTCCCGCGTGCCGCTCGAGTCCGGCGGGTTGTGTCCGATTGCACTTTTCGTAGGCATAAAAAAACCCCGACCAATTTGATCGGGGCTATAAAAAGTGGTACCAGCGGCCGGACCTTAACTTATAACAGCGGCACTCCCGCGTGCCGCTCGAGTCCGGCGGGTTGTGTCCGTTTACACTTTTCTGTAGGCATAAAAAAACCCCGACCAATTTGATCGGGGCTATAAAAAGTGGTACCAGCGGCCGGACCTTAACTTATAACAGCGGCACTCCCGCGTGCCGCTCGAGTCCGGCGGGTTGTGTCCGATTGCACTTTTCGTAGGCATAAAAAAACCCTGACCAATTTGATCGGGGCTATAAAAAGTGGTACCAGCGGCCGGACTTTAACTTATAACAGCGGCACTCCCGCGTGCTACTCGCGTACGGCGGGTTGTGTCCGTTTGCACTTTTCTGTAGGCATAAAAAAACCCCGACCAATTTGATCGGGGCTATAAAAAGTGGTACCAGCGGCCGGACTTTAACTTATAACAGCGGCACTCCCGCGTGCCGCTCGAGTCCGGTGGGTTGTGTCCGTTTGCACTTTTCTGTAGGCATAAAAAAACCCCGACCAATTTGATCGGGGCTATAAAAAGTGGTACCAGCGGCCGGACTCGAACCGGCACGCCTTTCGGCAGGGGATTTTGAATCCCCCATGTATACCAATTTCATCACGCTGGCATAATTTTTCTTTAACCTTCTAAATACCAGAAGATAAAGAAAAACCACTTTAGAGCTTAGGTTTATAAAACTGCCTTTGTCTCTATGCTAAGCATTATACAATCAATAAAGGTAGCGGCAAGCGTTTTATGACATAAGTACAATCAACCGCTTAACAATTAAGCAACCATTAACATTTAACTCTGCGCAGCGCTTTAATGCCTTACTGAAGAGGTAGTATTTACCAGCCTATTTGCTAAACTAGCGCGCATATTAATAGTGAGAGTATATTTATGTTGAATGAATTTCCACGAGCTGGCTTTTGGCGTCGTTTGGCGTCGTTAATTTATGATGCCTTGGTCGTAATTTCTTTATCTATGCTTACTGCCATACTCTACTTTGCAGTCATTCAGCTACTAACGTCTTTAGATATGATAGTTAAAACTGACGATCCTGCTGCTTTAATACAAGACTCCACGTTACTCTCTGGTATTAGAAGCGCGTTGTTTGTTGGAGTAAACGTATTCTTTTTTGCTTATTTTTGGACTAAAAGCGGGCAAACCATTGGCATGCGCGCATGGCGCTTAAAAGTACAAACTCTAGATGGGCAACTTATTAGCTGGCCGCAAGCAATTGTTCGCAGTGTTAGTGCATTACTTGGTTTAGGTAATTTAGTGGTATTGGTTGATTTTAAAAATAAAAAAGCTTTGCAAGATTACCTTTCTAAAACCGAAGTTATTGCACTCACCAAAGAAGAAAACAAGCGTATTTACCGTGAGCTTGATTAATTAAAAGTAATACACTGTAATTTATAAGCACAAAAAAGCGTGGCACTTTTATAAAGTAGCCACGCTTTTTTTGTTTCAAGGTATTTTTGTAACTACCTTTTTATAACTAGTTTTATGCGCGTTTATTCATTAAGTAAGCAGCAAAACCGGTGAATATAATGCTAGGCACTACAGCGCCAATAAACGCAGGTATTTGATACACCATAACCACAGGACCAAATATTTCGTTAGTTAGATGAAACACTATACCCGTAACTACGCCCATTATAATACGTGCACCCATAGTGACGGTACGCAACGGGCCAAATATAAACGACAGTGCAACTAGCAACATTACAGCGATAGATATTGGCTGCATAAGTTTGCGCCAAAGCGCGAGTTCATAGGTGCTGGTATCTTGATCGTTTTGCTCTAAATAGTCTAAGTAAGACCATAACCCAGTAAACGACAGCGACTCAGGTTTAACCGATACCACACCCAGCTTTTCAGCAGTAAGTTGTGATGGGTAAAACTCCTCAGGCACTTGCTCTGTGGTAATAAGCTCATCACTTATTTTTACTTTATTGACGCCGCGCAGTAACCAGCCGTTTTCGCGACTTAGCGCATCTTTTGCCTTCGTTATTTGTGTAAGCGATAGCGACTGATCAAAGTGGTACATATGTACACCATTTAATTTACCATTTTGATCTACATCTTCTATATTTATAAAGTTATTGCCGTCTTTTGCCCATACGCCTTTTTGCGCATTAAAAACATCGCCACCATGAATTGCCTGGTTACGCATTTCTTTAGCTTGTAATTGCGCCTCGGGTACTCCCCACTCGCCTAATGCCATCATACATAGCGCCATAAATACGGCGGTTTTCATTACCGAGCTTATAATTTGTAAGCGCGACATACCTGCAGCGTGCATTACCACCAGCTCGCTGTTTGAGGCAAGCGCTCCTAACCCAGTTAAGCCACCAATGAGCGCGGCCATCGGAAAAAACACCACTAAATCGCCCGGTATTGTGTAAAGCGTGTAGAGCATCGCGGTCATTAAATCGTAACTACCACGGCCAACTGACTTTAACTGGTCGATAAATTTAATTAAGGTGCTAATGCCTACCAGTACCAATAATGCAAAGCCGGTGGTTTGTAAAATGCTGCGACCTAAATACCAATCAAGGGTTTTCATCATGCGCCCAACTCCCGCTTAGTAATTACCGCTTTAAGCCAAGCGCCAAGTGGTCGCCCTTTAATTATTAATAGTCCGCCAATAAATAAGGCACTTAAGTGAATCCACCAAAGGCCAATAGAGGGAGGTATTTTGCCATCTTCAACAGCAAATTTAGCAGCGTTAAGTAAAATAAAATAACCTAAGTACAAGCTAATTGCCGGCACTAACTTAGCAAATTTACCTTGGCGTGGATTAACCACACTTAACGGTACTGCTAATAGTGTCAGCAGTGGAATAGAAAGCGGTATAGCAATACGCCATTGCCACTGCGCGGTTGCCTCTGGAGTGTTAAGTGCCAACAATTGATTAGTAGGAATTGCTTCTAATTTACGGCGTTGGTGCTCTATTTCTTGCTCACGTATTTGTACACTATAACCGTCAAACTCGGTTAAATTGAGCGCTGGCGTTAAGCCATCAGTTTCATAGCGTTTGCCGTCGCTAAGAACGAGTTGTTGTTCGCCATTTTGCGCTTCAATTACAACTCCTTGCTCTGCATAAACTAGGCGTGCAAGGTTGTCTTTTTCGCTATCGGGGAGTTGCGCTACAAATACTTTATTAAGCTCTTTTCCACCGTTTTCAATGTTATGAATAAACACCACGGCTTTTTCGTTACCGGTTTGCTGAAAGCGACCTGCCCTTAATGCAGATAATCCCGCATCGGCTTTAGCTTGCTCTTTTAATTGATACTCTTGCTCGCTTGCCCAAGGGGCAACATGCATAGTGAGCGCGGCGGCTAAAATAGCCAACCCCACACTTGATATAAGCGTCACTCTAACCACATACCATTCACTTACACCACAGGCTTTAAGTACGGTCATTTCGCTATCGGCGTAGATACGGCTGTAGGCCAAAATTATGCCTAAAAATATACTCAATGGTAAAATTAACGAGGCTAACTGTGGCAATTTAAGTGCGATCATCGATAGCACTAATTTAGCAGGAATACTACCCTCAGAGGCATCGCCTAAAATACTAACTAACTTTTGCGACAAAAAAATGGTCATCAAAGTTAAAAATACGGCGACCTGCGATTTTAAAACCTCAGCAGTCAAATAACGAAAAATAAGCAATAGTCGCCCCTGTTAAACATGGTGTGTCACTGCAATAGTGAAAGTTTATAGTTAGTCATGATTTTACTCAGCGTTGCCGAGTATAGATCTAATATTATAAGCCATGAAAATTAATTATCCTACCTAACAACACGATATAATGTTGCATTAGTGACCCTTAAGCAGATAAAGTTCAATTACACAGTAAGAGTCGGGCAAAATCAGCTAAGATTAGAGCTACACCTAAATAATTTAGGTATATAAGACTAAAAATATTTTTAGTTTCTGCTTAGCTTCTAAAGATGACTCAAAATCAGGAGTGACAATGGAATTTAACGTAAAAAGTGGTAGCCCAGAAAAACAACGTAGCGCATGTATTGTAGTTGGTGTATACGAGCCTCGTCGGTTATCCCCCATTGGTGAACAACTCGATAAAATCAGTGATGGTTATATCTCAAATTTACTTCGCCGAGGTGACCTAGAAGGAAAGCCGGGCCAAGTTTTATTATTGCATCATGTACCAAACATCTTAAGCGAGCGCATATTGCTTGTAGGGTGTGGTAAAGAGCGCGAGCTTGACGATAAGCAATATAAACAAATTATTTCTAAAACAATTAATACCTTAAACGACACCGGCTCTATGGAAGCGGTATGCTTTTTAACAGAGCAACACGTTAAAGGTCGCGATACCTACTGGAAAGTGCGCCAAGCAGTAGAAACCACCCAAGATTGTTTATACACCTTTAATCAACTAAAAAGTAAAACAGTAGACCCACGTCGTCCACTGCGTAAAATGGTGTTTAATGTTCCAACGCGTCGCGAGCTAACTATAGGCGAAAGCGCTATTGAGCATGGTTTAGCTATTGCTGCCGGTAGTAAGCTGTGTAAAGACGTAGCAAATATGCCACCTAATATTTGTAACCCTGCGTATTTAGGCGAGCAAGCACAACAGCTAGCAACTAATTTTGACAACATTACTGTTGATCTAATCGGCGAAGAGCAAATGGCTGAGCTAGGTATGAACTCTTACTTAGCTGTTGGTCGCGGTAGTGTGAACGAATCGGTTATGTCGGTAATTAACTACAAAGGCGGCGCAGATGATCAAGCTCCTATCGTATTAGTTGGTAAAGGCTTAACCTTCGATTCGGGCGGTATTTCATTAAAACCTGGCGAAGGCATGGACGAAATGAAATACGACATGGGCGGTGCTGCAGGTGTTATTGGTGCAATGCGTGCACTGGCACAAATGCAGTTACCTATTAACGTGATTGGTATTTTAGCCGGCTGCGAAAATATGCCGGGGCCAAATGCATATCGCCCAGGTGACATTTTAACCACTATGTCGGGACAAACCGTTGAAGTATTAAATACTGATGCCGAAGGGCGCTTAGTATTATGTGATGCACTAACCTATGTAGAGCGTTTTGAGCCAGAAACCGTTATTGATGTAGCCACATTAACAGGTGCTTGTATTGTAGCACTAGGCGCACATGCAACCGGTTTACTCTCTAACCATAATCCGCTCGCGCATGAGTTGTTAAAAGCATCGGAGCAAAGTGGCGACCGTGCATGGCAACTACCGCTATGGGACGACTATCAAGATCAACTAGAGAGCCCATTTGCCGACTTTACTAACTTAGGGGGCCGTGCAGCTGGTACTATTACCGCAGCGTGTTTTTTATCTAAGTTTACTAAAAAGTACAACTGGGCACATTTAGATATTGCAGGCACGGCATGGCGCAGTGGCGCTAAAAAAGGCGCAACAGGCCGCCCTGTTCCTATGCTTACTCAATATTTATTAAACAGAGCCGGCGTAAACGAAGCTGCTCAAGATTAAGCATACCGCTTAGCTACTTATTAAGGCGCCGTTTGGCGCCTTATTTATTTTGGTATTAATTGAAGCAAAACCCGTTATATGGCAAAATCAGCCTCTTAATTTATGTGTATTAACTAGCTACACATTCAATGTCATGGGAAACCCCGATACAATGAACATGAACGCCCAATTTTTCGTTCTAAAGCAACAAGATGAGTCGCTAGCTAAGCCTGATGATCATTTTGCTTTGGCGGCTCAAATTGCCGCTGATCAGTATCGGCTTGGCCAACGTGTATTTATTTGTGTAGATAACGAAAATACCGCCTTTGCCATTGATGAAACACTTTGGGCATTTGATCCCGACAGTTTTGTACCTCATAACCTACAAGGTGAAGGCCCAAAAGGCGGCGCACCGGTAGAAATTGGTACTACGCCCCCTGTTGGCAATCGTAAAGTTTTAATTAACTTGGCTAATAACTTACCGGATTTTATTCGCCGCTTTAACCAAGTTTTTGATTTTGTACCCGTAGAAGCCGTTGCTAAACAAGCAGCTCGCGAGCGTTTTAAAAAGCTACGCCAACTCGGTGCCAACATCACCACGCAAGATATTAATAACTAAAAACACTTTTAGTAAAATAGCTAACCAACTAATTTAAGTACTTATTTAAGGTTCTGTGTAATGGATAAAACCTACAATCCGCAAGATATTGAACAGTCTCTATACCAAGGCTGGGAAGAAAAAGGCTACTTTAAACCATCTGGCCAAGGCGTCCCGTATTCAATTATGATCCCGCCGCCAAATGTCACTGGTAGCTTACACATGGGCCACGCTTTCCAAGACACCATAATGGATACCTTAACGCGCTTTAAACGTATGCAAGGTAACAACACATTATGGCAAGTAGGTACTGACCACGCAGGTATTGCAACGCAAATGTTGGTTGAGCGTAAGCTGCATGCTGAGGAAGGCAAAACACGCCACGATTTAGGTCGCGAAGATTTTATTAATAAAATCTGGGAATGGAAAAAAGAATCTGGCGGCACAATCACTAAACAACTTCGTCGTCTTGGCGCATCGGTTGATTGGGATCGTGAACGTTTTACCATGGACGATGGCCTATCTGAAGCCGTTAAAGAAGTGTTTGTACGCCTGCATAAAGAAAACCTAATTTACCGTGGCAAACGCCTAGTAAACTGGGATCCTAAATTACACACTGCTATTTCTGATCTTGAAGTTGAAAACAAAGACAAGCAAGGCCACATGTGGAACTTACGTTACCCACTAGCCGACGGTGTTAAAACTCAAGATGGTAAAGACTACATAGTAGTAGCAACAACCCGCCCAGAAACTATGCTGGGCGACTCAGGTGTTGCAGTAAACCCTGATGACGAACGCTACTTAGATTTAATTGGTAAAGAGATTTTATTACCCATTGTTAATCGCCGTATTAAAATTGTAGCCGATGAACATGCCGATAAAGATAAAGGTACGGGCTGTGTAAAAATAACCCCAGCGCACGACTTTAACGATAACGAAGTAGGCAAGCGTCACAAAATGCCGATGATCAACATTTTCGATAAAGACGCCGCTATTCTTACTCAAGGCGAAACCTACAGCTTTGATGGCAAAGAACTTGAGTTTGATGCACCAATTCCTGAGCGCCTACACGGGCTTGACCGTTTTGCTGCGCGTAAAGCGATTGTAGCTGAATTTGAAGAACTAGGCTTACTTGAAAAAATTGAAGATCATGGTTTAACCGTTCCTTACGGCGACCGCTCGGGTGTGGTAATTGAGCCACTGCTTACCGACCAATGGTATGTACGTGTTGCACCTCTTGCAGAGCCGGCTAAAGAAGCGGTTAAAAACGGCGACATTCAATTTGTACCTAAACAATACGAAAACATGTACTTTTCGTGGATGAACGACGTACAAGATTGGTGTATTTCACGCCAGCTTTGGTGGGGCCACCGCATTCCAGCTTGGTACGACAGCGAAGGCAACGTATTTGTTGGTCGCGATGAAGCTGAAGTACGCCGCGAAAATAACATTGCAGACAGCGTAACACTAAGCCAAGACGAAGACGTACTTGATACCTGGTTCTCATCAGCGCTTTGGACGTTCTCAACTCAAGGTTGGCCTGCAAACACTGATGATTTAAAAACCTTCCACCCGTCTGACGTGCTGGTAACTGGTTTTGATATTATTTTCTTCTGGGTTGCGCGTATGATCATGATGACGCTGCACTTTATAAAAGACGAAAATGGTAAACCACAAGTGCCGTTTAAAACCGTGTATGTAACTGGTTTAATACGTGACGACAACGGCGATAAAATGTCTAAGTCAAAAGGTAACGTACTTGACCCACTAGACATGATTGACGGCATTGAACTTGAAGAGTTAGTACAAAAGCGTACTGGTAACATGATGCAGCCAAAATTAGCGGCTAAAATCGAAAAAGATACCCGCAAAGTATTCGCTGGCGGCATTGAAGCACACGGCACCGATGCCCTTCGCTTTACGCTTGCAGCAATGGCCTCTACCGGTCGCGATATTAACTGGGACATGAACCGCCTTGAAGGCTACCGTAACTTCTGTAACAAACTATGGAACGCGAGTCGTTACGTATTAATGAACACAGAAGAGCAAGACTGTGGTTTTGCAACCGATGCACAAAAAGAGTTGTCGTTAGCCGATCGTTGGATTTTAGGCCAATTTGAGTCAACTGTTAAAAGTTATACTGAGCATTTAGATAATTACCGCTTTGACTTAGCTGCTAACACCCTGTACGAGTTTACTTGGCACCAATTTTGCGATTGGTACTTAGAACTAACTAAACCGGTATTATTTAAAGGCAGTGAAGCACAGCAACGCGGTACACGTAATACACTAATTACCGTACTTGAAAGCTTGTTGCGTTTAATGCACCCAATGATGCCATACATCACCGAAACTATTTGGCAACGTGTAGCACCACTTGCAGGCCTTGAAACAGAGAACACCAGTATTATGGTACAACCATTCCCTGTTTATAATGCAGCTAGCGTTGATGCCAAAGCAATGGACGATTTAGAGTGGGTTAAACAATTCATTTTAGCAATTCGTAACATTCGTGGTGAAATGGACATTAGCCCAAGTAAGCCGCTTAGCGTATTACTTGCAAATGCTTCGAGCGACGACGTGCGCCGCATTGAGGAGAACAACTCATTTTTAGCATCACTTGCAAAAATTGAAGAGTTCACCATGCTCGAAAATAAAGATGATGCGCCTGCGTGTGCAGCGTCTTATGTTGGTAATCTTGAAATTATGATCCCAATGGCGGGTTTAATTGACGTAGAAGCCGAGCTTTCACGTATTAATAAACAACTCGAAAAAGCCGAAAAAGGCCTAGCACAAGTGCAAAATAAACTTGCTAACGAAAAATTTGTTAACAACGCACCAGAAGCTGTACTTGCTAAAGAAAATGCCAAACTAGCTGAGTTTAGCGATGCTAAAACGAAGCTACTTGAGCAAAAAGCAAAAATAGAAAGCTTATAATTTAGTTTCCGGGCATTAGCCCAGAACATTTATATAGGCATTAAAAAGCCGCGCTATGTAATTACATAGCGCGGCTTTTTTTGACTCTAGGCTCTAGGCTCTAGGC
>NZ_JACJES010000037.1:0-13948 GCF_014164175.1 Pseudoalteromonas sp. SG44-5
TAGCGTTTTGGACCCACCTGACCCCATGCCGAACTCAGTAGTGAAACGAAACAGCGCCGATGATAGTGTAGCATTTGCTATGTGAAAGTAGGACATTGCCAGGCTCCAAATTGTAAAAAGCCCGAATTTAACGATTCGGGCTTTTTTACGTCTGCAATTTAATAAATAGCCAAAAACCCATGCGTACTCAGTAGTGGCCGCTCCTGCACATCCTGTGCTCTACGGCATTTGTATTCCTCTATATCAAACAAAACAGCTCGAAGGCGAGCCCCGCGGAAGGCCGCCCCGACACAAAGAGTGTTTAGCATTTGCACTGTGACTCTCCACTGCTGTGGGCACCACGACATTCTACTGCGTTGTCGCTACGAAGTAGCGCGCCGACCCCAAATCGAGAAAGCCCGATTGAAAATAATCGGGCTTTTTTACGTCTGCAGAAAAGTGAAGTTTAAGCTGGAAAGTACTAGGGGTAGTCTCAATATTGTGAAAGAGCGCAGTTTTAAGCTAGTGCGTAGTTGGATTTATTACCAAGCCATCTACTTATAAGTACATCTACTTGTTTTGGGTGCTGTATTAGCATTTGCTGCGCTATTGGCCTGACTTGATTTAAAGTGTGTTTGTCGCGGGTTAGATCGGCAATTTTAAATTCAGCTAAACCGGTTTGTTTAGTGCCGAGCACTTCACCAGGGCCGCGGATCTCTAAGTCTCGCTCAGCTATAACAAAACCATCGTTACTATCTCTTAACACGCCCAGACGCTTTTGTGCTGTATGTGAGAGAGGTGCATGGTATAAAAGTACACAATGCGAAGCGGTAGCTCCACGCCCTACTCGACCACGTAGTTGGTGTAATTGTGCTAAACCTAAACGCTCAGGGTTTTCTATAATAATCAAACTGGCATTAGGTACATCCACTCCTACTTCAATGACTGTGGTTGCGACTAAAACATGAATATTACCAGCTTTAAACTCACTCATAATGGCTTGTTTTTCTGCAGCTTTCATCCGTCCATGTATAAGGCTTACGTTTAGCTCTGGTAAGGCTTCTTTTAATTGCTGCGCGCTATCTTCGGCGGCTTGGCATTGCAGCACTTCTGATTCATCAATGAGCGTGCATACCCAATAAACTTGCCTGCCTTGCTCATGGCAGGCTAATTTAACGCGCTTGATAATATCGCCTCGACGAGTGTCTGGTAATGCCACTGTTGTTATGGGTGTTCGACCCGGTGGTAATTCATCTATTACAGAGGTCTCTAAATCGGCGTAAGCGGTCATTGCAAGTGTGCGAGGTATAGGTGTTGCTGTCATGACTAGTTGATGTGGGTAACAGTCGCCAAAGCGGCCTTTTTCACGCAGTGATAATCGTTGATGAACACCAAAACGATGTTGTTCATCGATAATAATAAGCACGAGATTATGAAATTTCACCTCGTCTTGAAATAACGCATGAGTGCCGACGATCATTTGCGCCTCACCGGAGGCTATTTTTTCAAGTGTAGCTACACGTTCTCTACCTTTAGTTTTACCTCCAAGCCAGGCAACTGTAATACCTAATTGGTTAAACCAGTTATTAAAGTTAATCCCATGCTGCTCGGAGAGAATTTCGGTAGGAGCCATTAAAGCTGCCTGAAAACCTTGTGCTATAGCAGTCAATGCACTTAATGCTGCTACTAATGTTTTACCTGAGCCAACATCGCCTTGTACTAAACGCATCATAGGGTAAGGCTGTTGTAAATCACCTTTAATTTCGGTGACTACACGACTTTGTGCATTGGTTGGATCAAAAGGGAGTTGCGCTAAAAATTGGCTTTCTAATGCGTTGTTAGGATTTAAGCTGACAGCTTTAACTTGTTGCCCTTGTTGGCGTATTTTTAACAAGCTGAGATTTTGCGCTAGTAGCTCTTCAAAAACGAGCCGCTGCTGAGCCGGATGAGTACCTTGTTCAAGTGCAATTACGTCTATGTCGTTAGGCGGGCGATGTAATAATAGTAAGGCATCACTTAGCCCTAAATTAGAAGGTTGCCATTGCGCTGGAAGCAACTCCTCTACTGAATATTTTTGCAATAGATTAATAGCTTGATCGCTAAGTGCTCTAATTGATAATTGCTTTAAACCTTCAGTGGTTGAGTAAACCGGAGTAAGCGTTGTAGCCGTAGGCTGCTCATTGGGTGTGTCGCTTATGCTATATTCCGGATGACTCATTTCAAAGCCTACACGGCCACGGCGAACTTCACCAAAACAACGTATTATTTTTCCTGCACTGAGGGCATTTTTTTGTGCCGCGGTAAAATTAAAAAATCGTAGTGTAAGTCTGCCGGTGCCATCGTTTATTTGGCAAACTAGCATGCGCCTTTTACCAAAGGTGATCTGGCTTGTTTCAATTGTTGCTTCCACGCTTACATGGCTGTGTAATGAAAGCTCGTTTATAGTATAAAGCCGGGTGCGGTCTTCATAGCGAAGAGGTAAATGAAACAGCATGTCTTGTACTGTAGAAATACCTAGCTTTAGCAATCGCTCGGCCATTTTAGGGCCAACGCCTTTGAGTTCTGTTATTGGGTATTGGCTTAAGCTAGGTTTAGACAAGGTGGGCTCAAATCTTATTATTTGTAAGTGAGTTAAGTGTACTTATAGTGCGACGTGGCATCAAGCATGTTTTAAAGCTTGCCAAAACTGTTCATCAGCCACTATTTCACCGTGCTCATCGAGTGGTGGGTAGGGAAGCTTTTTTAGCTTACATTGCCGAGCAATAATAGGGTGACACCCTTCAAAATAAATGGGATGTTTAATTTCATCACTCAGCATATTGCGACTATAAAGGCCTGCAAGTTCGCGCTGACGTTGAGCTTCAAAGAGTATTAATGCAGCTGCAACGGATACATTAAGTGATTGCACCATCCCTTGCATGGGTATAATAATGTTTTGATCAGCGTGTTTTAAAGCTTGCTCTGAGATCCCTGTTTTTTCTTGGCCGACAATAATGGCGGTTGGCTTAGTATAGTCTATTTCTCTAAAATCAACGGCATCGGTTGATAAGTGAGTCGCGAGTATTTGTATATCGGGATTACGAGCACGCATGGCTGTTGCCGCATCGTCAATATTTTTATGTAAATGTGTTTCCAGCCAGTTTTTACTACCACCAGAGGTATTATTAGTAAGCCATTTTTGATTTTCTGGCCATACGGCATGCACATGATGACAACCTACGGCGTCTGCACTTCTTACGATAGCGGAAAGGTTATGGTGTTTATGTACGTCCTCTAAACACACTGTTAGGTCAGTTTGTCGGCGCGAAAGTACGTCTGCGATTCTTTGATAGCGAGTTTGCTGCATGATTATCCTTTTTTCAGTAATTATACGAGATTTTTAGTGTTAAGGCATTACTGTGCGGCTAATTGGATTTTGTAGCGATATAAGAGTTTCCGTTGATTGGATAGCTTCAATTGCTTGTATTTTATTTATCAGTACATCTTGCAGATGATCGATTGAGCGAGTCATTACTTTGATAAAAATACTGTAGTTACCTGTGGTGTAATAAGCTTCAACAACTTCCTCTAGTGCTTCTAGTTTAATTAAGGTTTGCGGATAGTCGCGTGCACTATTTAAATTAATCCCAATAAAACAGCACACGTCATAGCCCAACTGCTTGGTGCTGATAGTTAACTGAGTTCCTGTGATGATCCCCGCTTGCTTCATTTTTTCAATACGAACATGAATTGTGCCGGCACTCACATTAAAACGTTTTGCTAATTCTGCGTAGGGTGTGCGTGCATTGGCCATTAATGCATGCAGAATCTGTTTATCGAGATTATCGATTTGATAATTTTCCATTACCTTTACACTCTTTGATTATTGAATCTTAATGTTTTATAGCATTTAATTGATGCTTTTAATATATTAAAGCTATTTTTATTGTGGGTTATTGAATTAAATAATTAAATTGTTACGATAACCATATTGAAGCGTTATTTAAGACGCAATGAGTTACGAAAGTACAATAACTGGGAATGAGGCCAATTATTATGAGTTCACTTTATGTGCAGCAGCAGCAGCAAATAAGTCAAGTTAAGCATTTTTTTTCACAGCAACTAGAGCAGCAATTAGGATTAATAGAAGTACAAGCTCCTATACTTGCTCGAGTGGGCGATGGCACTCAAGACAACTTAAGTGGCCATGAAAATGCGGTAGCTGTAAATATAAAAGCTATTCCAGATAGCCGTTACGAAGTAGTGCACTCACTTGCAAAGTGGAAACGTAAAACATTAGGAGATCATAGCTTTTCTCATGGTGAAGGCATTTATACACAAATGAAGGCGTTACGCCCAGATGAAGACTCGTTGAGTCCTATTCACTCAGTATATGTTGATCAATGGGATTGGGAAAAGGTGATCTGCCAAGATAGCGAGCGCACACTAACTACACTTAAACAAACAGTTGAAGCAATCTATACCGGTATTAAAAAAACGGAACAATTTGTTAGCGATAAATTTGGTATTACGCCATTTTTGCCAAGCAGTATTACATTTGTACATAGCGAAGAGCTGCGAGAAATGTACCCAGATTTTAGTGCTAAGCAACGAGAAAAAGCGATTGCACAAGAGTACGGGGCGGTATTTTTAATTGGCATTGGTGGTAAATTGAGTGATGGTAAAATTCATGATGTAAGAGCACCAGACTACGATGACTGGTCAACGCCAACCTGTGACAAATACGCAGGATTAAATGGTGATATTTTAGTGTGGAACCCATTATTAGAAGACGCATTTGAGCTATCTTCTATGGGGATCCGCGTTAGTCCAGATGTGTTGCAAAAACAATTAAGTATGACGAGTGACGAAGACCGTTTAGAGTTTGATTGGCATAAGGCATTAATACAAAATAAATTTCCGCAAACAATTGGTGGTGGTATTGGTCAATCTCGTCTTGTTATGTTGTTATTACAAAAACCACATATTGGCCAAGTACAAGTGAGTGCATGGCCGCAACAAACTCATGCTGCATTTGATGGCTTGTTATAAATAATAAGGCCAATTAGCATAACTGCTTGGGCAATTTAACAAATTTAAATAGCCCCTTAGTTAAGTAGGTTGATTTAATGAGTGCTTCAAAAGCACTCATTTTTAATGCGTTTTAAATTCTACCTCAATTTTATTATTTTGTAGCTTTACACTACACGGAGGATAAGTTCGCGTTGTTTTGAGTACTTTATCAAAAATATGTATCACTACACCTGAATGTAAAACACTGTTAACTGCTAAATTGGCATTATTCAATAAATCATGTAAATTATTTTCTAGGTTTGATAAGCGCTTTTCTAACTGCTCGGCTTGTTGGCAGTAATGCTGTTGAGTCGCGCCAATTTTCCCAATAAGCATATTCTTTTTTTCTATATCCTTAAGTAAATCGGCTTTTTCTAATGCGGCTTGTAAGGTATCAAGTTGTTTATCGGTATTTGCTAAGTCTTGAAAGCAATTATCGGTATCAGCAGTGATTTCGGCCCCCGATGCAGCTAAGTTAATGACCATTTTTGCCCCCGATTCATTGCCTATTTCCCCAGCAATAAGGGTTGTTGCATTTAGCACTTCTCCGCCAAACAGCCTACCCTTGGGGAGCTCTGCTTGACCAACTTGTAGTAGATTAACAGCCTTAATTGAGCAGTGACTTGCTTGGCGTTCAATGAGTATATTAGTTGCTTCAAGGTAGCTATATTGTGCATGTGAAATATAGATGTCACCTTTGCAGTTGAGCGTGCAAGAGAGTGATTTATCTTCAGGTTTATAATGGCCAATAATCCCTTGTTTTACGGTAATGTTACCATCGGCTGTTAACTGTGCAGACTCAACAGTACCAAAAATAGTAATATCGCCTTTAGCCTTTACTCGCATACCTGGCTCAATGTTGCCACTAACAATAACGCTGCCATTAAAATCAATATGACCACTTTTTACTGTAACTTCCGATATGGTAAAAATATCATCAACACGCATGCCATTATTTATTTCAACCGGTACACCAGCAATAGTAGAGACAAGTTCAAGTGGGTTAGATTTTGATATTTCAGTGCCTTCACCAGAAACTAAAGAAAGTATCTCGCCTGATTTAGCTGGGAGTAAGTCGCCAAGTACATTAAACCCTTCTTTTCCTGGCGTGGCTGGTTGCTGGCGAATAAGTGTTTCGCCGGGGCTTACACTGGCTAATTTACCAAAGTCGCGCATATCAACACTGCCATCATCTTTTAGTTTTGGTGTTTTTAGACGATCTTTAAGGGTTTTTACTAAAGTATTAAATTTAGTATCTTGGCCATCAATAGGTAATCTGCCTTTAGCCAAAATGCCTTTAGTTGAGCTTCCGGCAGGCATTTCAAATTGTTTTTGCAGGAGTTTTTCTAAAAAAGCTTGTTTATAACCTCTTGCTACTCGCGCTTTTACCAGCTGCATTTTTGCATCATCTAAACTAAGAACATTACCGCCTTGAGCTAGTGTTAATTCGCCAATAGCGAGCATTTTGTCATCACTAATAGTCACGCTTAATATTGCATCGTGTTTAGTTGCTACTACTAAGATAGGCTCAGGGTTTTTACTTTTAAAAAAGTTATTTATAGAGTCATAATCTATTTTACAATCACAAAAATTCGACTCTTCTAGTGCTTCAATTATAAAAGCGGCTGAAGGGGGCGAGTGCTTACCGATATCAAGTAATACATTTCCATTATGAGCAAGCTTAAACACGAGTTAATCCTTTTTACTATCAAAGTTAAGTTTGTTTATATGACAGAATAATAGAGTGCTAGAAATTTACTTTTGAGTCAAGAATTGAGGGTAATAATGCGCAGGAAGTAGCAGAATAAGAGCTATAGCTTTGGCTATAGCTCTTAGAATAAATTAGTTAGTTGAAGGTAACTCCATAATTCCATCAATTTCAACTTGTACATTTTTAGGTAAAGCTCTTACACCAATAGCTGCACGGGCAGGGTATGGTTTTTTAAAGTATTGGCTCATTACTTCGTTAACTATTGCAAAGTTAGATAAGTCGGTAAGGTAAATATTCACTTTTACTAAGTCTTGAATTTGACCACCTGCTTCTTCACATACCGCAGCAATATTTTTAAATACTTGGTGTGTTTGCTGCGCAAAGTCTTCTGATATGACTTCCATCGTCTCAGGTACTAAGGGTATTTGACCAGATAAATAAACAGCAGTGCCTACTTTAACTGCTTGGCTATAAGTGCCAATTGCAGCAGGTGCTTTGTCGGTAGAGATAAATGCTTTATTCATGTGTTTCCTATTTTACTTTTTACGATAGACCTTTTGCACATCAGGCATCACACGAATGCGACGCATAATATTAGCAACATGGATACGGTTTTTAACGGTAATCCCTAAATCTATCACGTATAAATTACTTTCTTTTTCATCGGTGGCAATTTCTACAATATTAGCTTGTGTTGTCGCAACCACATTAGTTAACTTAGCGAGTGCACCTTGGTGGTTAATAATTTCAACACGTAAAGCCGCAATATATTCTTTTTCAGGGTTGTCATCCCATTTAACCACTAAGTATTTAGAGCGATCATTTTCCCACCCACGAATGTTTTTACATTCTTGGCGATGAACTGTTAGTCCTTTACCTTGGCTGATGTGTGCAGTAATAGCATCACCAGGAACAGGGCGGCAGCATTTAGAATAGTTAACCAGCATGCCTTCAGTACCAATAATGGTTGCCTTAGCTTGCTTGGCAATATTGGCTACATCACCATCCTCGTTTTGCAATAAACGTTTTGCAATTAGCATACTCATTAAATTTCCAGAACCAATCTCAACTAATAACGCTTGTACTGTAGTGAGCTCATGCTCTTTAAGTACTCTGTCGATATTTTCTTGGGCAATACTGTCGAGCTTACTTTCACCCAATGCAGAATCGAGTAAACGTCGGCCTAAAAGGAGTGCTTCTTCGTGATGCTGGCTTTTAAGGTAATTACGAACCCCTAAGCGCGCTTTACCTGTAACAATAAAGTTTAGCCAAGTTGCATTAGGGTGAGCGCCAGAGCTGGTAATTATTTCTATCGTTTGCCCTGTATCAATTGGTTTACTCAACGGGTAAGGTTTGCGATTAACACGTGCGCCAACACAAGTGTGGCCCACGTCAGTATGTACCGCATAAGCAAAATCAACCGCTGTTGCGCCCATAGGTAGCTCAATAATACGACCATCAGGTGTAAATACGTAAATTTCTTCAGGGAATAATTCAGTTTTTACATTTTCAACAAACTCAAACGACGAGCCAGCGCTTTGCTGTAACTCTAACAGGCTTTGCATCCATTGGCGTGCACGTTGCTGTGCAGTACTTCCAGCGCCACCATCATTTGCTTTTTTATACATCCAATGTGCAGCGACCCCTTTATCTGCCATATGATCCATGTCATGGGTACGGATCTGAATTTCAACCGGAATCCCATGCGGACCCACCAAAGAGGTATGTAAAGACTGGTAGCCATTTGTTTTTGGCACGGCAATATAATCTTTAAAGCGTGTTTCAATTGGTTTATATAAATTATGCGCTACGCCTAAAACGCGATAACAGATATCCATAGATTCAACCGCGATTCTAAACGCATAAATATCCATTACTTCATTAAATAGCAGCTCTTTATTAAGCATTTTTTTATAAATGCTATAAATATGCTTTTCGCGGCCAGACACAGTTGCCTTTATTCCTGATTGCTCAAGACGCATTTCTATTTCGTTTTGAATGTTAGAAATAACTTCCTTGCGATTACCTCGTGCTTTAGCTACTTCAGATTTAAGTGCACGATGACGCATCGGATATAAAGCCTGAAAACCTAAGTCTTCTAGCTCATTTTTAATATCATGAATACCTAAACGATTGGCTATTGGCGCATAAATTTCTAATGTTTCGCGGGCAATACGGCGGCGCTTATCAGGGCGTAGTGAGCCTAATGTGCGCATATTGTGCGTACGATCGGCAAGCTTGATTAAAATAACCCGAATATCTTGGGTCATTGCCATAATCATTTTGCGGTAATTCTCAGCTTGGAATTCTTTTTTATCTTTAAAGCTAAGTTTATCGAGCTTACTTACCCCTTCAACTAATTCAGCAACAGTATCACCAAAAATTTCAGCTAAGTCTTGCTGGCTAAAATTAGTATCTTCAATAACATCATGCATCAACGCAGCCATAAGTGTTTCATGGTCAAGATGCATACTTGCAAGAATTTGGCTTACTTCAACAGGATGAGTTATGTAGGGCTCGCCACTTGAACGAGTTTGTCCTTCATGGGCCTCTCGGGCTACCACATAGGCTTTTTGCACCAGCTCAACGTCGGCGGCTGGCAAGTATTCTGAGATTTTCTTTTTAAGACCTTCAAAAAGATACATTCACACTCCAATGTTCTTGTGAAGCAAATAGGAAACGGTAAGTTAAGAATATACGATGAAAAGACAGGATTGCCAACGGCTAGTGAAGAAATACTGCGCCGTTGGCTAAAATCAGACCGGGAGGTCGATTATTGGTTGCCACCAACAATAGCAGCAACAGCAGCTAATTCAGCTGCTTCTTGATGTTGTTGCTCTTCACGATCAATAACGTCCATTGATGAGCTATCTACCAAACCTAATTCAATTTCACGTAAAGCAATTACCGTAGGCTTATCGTTTTCAGGGTCTACTAGTGGTCTTTTACCACCAACAGCAATTTGACGGGCACGACGGGCCGCAACTAAAATTAAGTCAAAACGATTACCAATTGCATCTACTGCATCTTCAACTGTTACGCGGGCCATCTCAGCACTCCAAAATAATTTAAAAGCAAAGGCGTAGTTTACTGCAAGCAGCCTGTTTCGCCAATAGCCAGTGGTTAATTTTTATCTGTTTTACTTGCTTAATAGCAATATAAGCAAAGCTTACATTATTTAAGTAAGCTATTTAGTAAACTTTGATGACGAACGCTTTGCATTTTTAATGTTAAACGCTGCGCCATAACAATTGTTTCTATGTCGGTTAGTGCAGTATCAAAGTCATCATTAACAATTACAAAGTCGTATTCGTTGTAATGTGACGTTTCTGATTGCGCTTGTGCCATACGCCCAGCAATAATTTCTTGCGAGTCTTGGCCACGGTTATTCAAGCGTTGCTCTAGTTCTGCTTTTGAAGGCGGTAAAATAAAAATAGTTTGTACACTAGGCATAATTTTACGCACTTGCTGCGCGCCCTGCCAATCAATATCTAAAAACACGTCAATACCAGCATCTAGTTGCGACTCAATAGCTTGTTTTGATGTGCCATAGTAGTTATCAAACACTTGCGCCCATTCAAAAAAGTCATCTTTAGTTATGAGTGCTTTAAACTCATCGGTTGATACAAAATGGTAATGTACACCATTCTCTTCACCAGGTCGTTTAGCGCGAGTCGTGTGTGATACAGATACCTTCATATCCGTATGCTTTTTCAATAACGCATTTATTAAGCTTGATTTACCCGCTCCCGATGGTGCCGATAAAATAAATAAGTTTCCGCGAGTTTGAGCCATGTTTTTCTCTATCTAAAATAAATAGGCTTGAGTTATAAATAACTCAAGCCTTTAATAACACTATTGTACTTTAATTAACCCTTAATGCTCAAGTTTAAGGCTTGAGCATTAAAGCATTACTCAATATTTTGAATTTGCTCACGCATTTGCTCAATCAGCACTTTCAGCTCTACAGCGGCAGTAGTAATGTCACTATTGATAGACTTAGATGCTAATGTGTTTGCTTCGCGGTTAAACTCTTGCATCATAAAGTCTAAACGACGACCACATGCCCCGCCTTTTGTAAGAATTTTTTTGGTTTCTTTAACATGCGACTTTAAGCGATCTAATTCTTCAGCCACATCTTGCTTTTGAGCTAAATAAATAAGCTCTTGTTCAAGGCGTGATTCGTCAATATTAGCCGTTAAGTCTTCGAGTTTTTGCGCTAACTTTTCGCGCTGCCATTTGGCAATTTCAGGCATGTGCGTTTCTACAATAGCTACTTGCTCTAAAATAGCTTCAAGGCGAGTAGCTATCATCTCTTGTAGGTTTTCACCTTCATCACCACGTGCAGATTTAAAATCTTCTACTACTTGGTCAAAGCCTGCAATAAGAGCAGTATTTACACTATCCATATCAAGCTCTTGTGCTTCCATAACACCAGGCCAGCGTAGTATATCAACTGGGTTAATGTCACCATCACTGTGTTGTTGTACCCACTTAGCACTATTTATTAGCTGTTCTGCAAGTGCTTCATTTATTGACAGCTCGCCAACATGCGCAGGGTTTGCTACAAACTTTAAGAAAACTTCAACTTTACCGCGTTGTAAATGTTTACGTAAGCGCTCACGAATTACTGGCTCCATGCCACGAAATTGCTCTGGGGCACGAATAAATGTTTCAAGGTAGCGCTGGTTCACTGAACGAACTTCCCAAGTGCCGGTGCCCCAATCGCCTTTTATTTCGCGACGCGCGTAAGCAGTCATACTGTGGATCATGGATAGTTTCCTAAAATTAATAAATACAATATTACAATGATTATACCGTAACACTGCTTAAGCTCTAGGGAAAATTTAATAGACTGAATATTTTACAATCAGCATGGCATCTACACCGACATGCACTTATAATGTCGCAAATTCTGAATTAAGGGGATCGTCAATGCGTCCAAGCGAAAGAACAGCTAACCAAATTAGACCTGTTACATTTACACGTAATTATACTTTGCATGCAGAAGGCTCAGTACTTGTTGAGTTTGGTAATACTAAGGTGCTTTGTACTGCCACAGTTGAATCGGGTGTACCTCGTTTTATGAAAGGCCAAGGTAAAGGTTGGATCAATGCAGAATACGGTATGTTACCGCGTGCAACGCACACACGTAATGCCCGTGAAGCGGCGCGTGGAAAACAAGGCGGTCGTACTATGGAAATTCAACGCTTAATTGCGCGTGCACTTCGTGCTGCTGTTGATTTAAAAGCGCTTGGCGAAAACACTATTACTATTGATTGCGATGTTATTCAAGCTGATGGCGGAACACGTACCGCATCTATTAGTGGTGCCTGTGTTGCATTAGTTGACGCACTTACGCATATGCGTGCTAAAGGGATGATCAATTCAAACCCACTTAAATACATGATTGCAGCAATTTCGGTAGGCATCTATAAAGGCCAAGCCATTAGTGATCTAGAGTACATAGAAGATTCAGCAGCAGAAACCGATATGAACGTCATTCTGACCGAAACCGGCAAAATTATCGAAATTCAAGGAACTGCCGAAGGTGAACCGTTTTCGTTCGACGAACTCGATGAGTTACTTACATTAGCTAAGCACTCTATTCGTGAAATTATCGACGTACAAAAGCAAGCATTAGCATAACGCAAAGGATCACTGTATATGAAAGATTATCAAATAGAGTTTATTGAGTTCGCTTTAGAAAAGCAGGTATTAAAGTTTGGTGAATTTACTTTAAAGTCAGGCCGCACTAGCCCGTACTTTTTTAATGCTGGTTTATTTAATACAGGACGAGATTTAGCGCGTTTAGGCCGTTTTTATGCTGCAGCATTAGAAGATGCCGCCATTGAGTACGATGTATTATTTGGCCCTGCTTATAAAGGTATTCCTATTGCAACGACAACCGCAGTTGCTTTAGCAGATCATTACAATAAAGATGTACCTTATTGTTTTAATCGTAAAGAGAAAAAAGCACACGGTGAGGGTGGCACATTAGTAGGCTCTGAACTTAAAGGTAAAATCATGCTAGTGGATGATGTGATCACCGCCGGCACTGCTATTCGTGAGTCGATGGAAATTATCGCAGAGAATGGCGCAGATCTAAGTGGTGTATTGATCGCCCTTGATCGCCAAGAAAAAGGTAAAGCCGAGTTATCAGCTATTCAAGAAGTTGAACGAGACTTTAATACCAAAGTCATCTCTATTGTAAAACTAGCAGATCTAATTAGTTACCTTGAAACCCAAGGGACTATGGATCAGCATTTAGCCTCAGTTAAAGCTTACCGCGACCAATATGGTGTAGCGTAAATAAAAGCCTCGCAATGCGGGGCTTTATTTTGACCTTCATTTATAGAGTTTATTAATGAAAGATGTATTAAAACCAAATGGCCTCGGTCTCAAGCGTGTTTTTAAAGCAAGCTATTGTTCGTACCTTGGCTTTAAAGCCGCGTTTAAAGAAGAAGTCGCATTTAGACAAGAGCTACTCCTATGCATTATTTTGTTACCACTATCATTTTGGTTAGCTTCGTCATTACTTCATTGGGCACTACTTGTTAGTACGCTACTGATTATGCTTATAGTCGAATTATTAAACTCCGCAATTGAAGCCCTAACCGATCGGGTAAGCACAGAGCGGCATGTATTATCAGGTAGAGCCAAAGATATGGGATCTGCAGCAGTAACACTTGCATTGTCGATCGTCGTGATCATCTGGGGCATTAGCCTTTATATAAAGATCGTTTAACCCTACTTTTAAATATGAGAAGGTATAAAAATATCTTTAGTTGTTAATAGCTTGCTAGTTATGTTGTATTTTTAACATGTTTAGCTCAAATACTCAGCGAACAGCAGTTTATTTCAAGTTTTCTTTAAAAAACAGTTGATCTGTTTTCGGATCTCCCTATAATGCGACCCCACTGAGAAGGGAAACGCTGAAGCATAGCAAGGCACGAACTACTCAGAGAGTTAAATAAAACTTCGGTTTTAAATCTTCCAAAAAGAAAGTTTAAAACAAAGTATTGACTCGAAAAATAAAGGATGTATTATACGCATCCCTTGAGACGCTAAAGCGACTCAGACGTTCTTTAACAATATAAAGCAATCATCTGTGTGGGCACTCGTACAGATTGAGTTCTAACAGCCAAGCTTAGTTCGCTAAGTAAGGCAAACAAATTAGAGTCTCAATTGAAAACTGAGTGACCA
>NZ_JACJES010000038.1:0-13511 GCF_014164175.1 Pseudoalteromonas sp. SG44-5
TATTGTATACTATTAACTCATTGGTAAAATGGCTAATTACATTCGGCACAGGTTAAATAATGAATATATATTTACCAAGCCTGAATAGATAGCTTAAACCATTAATAAATATTTGTAACAATTTTGTTCCATTTTAGTGTTACATGTTTATGCTTAATCAATAACGAGCACCCTAAAAGGCTAAATAATGTTCAGGCTACTTTTTTTACTTCCTATTATACTGTGCTTAGGCTGGTGTTTTTTTCTTCGCCACCATGGTGTGCCTATTAAAAAAGGCAAAAGAGGCTTTGTATATATACTCGCGTTTTCTACTTTTGTACTTGGCTTTTTTATATTAATGATGCAAATAACCGAATTCACTCCTAGCGAATTTTAGGCATTAAAAAAGCCGCAAAAGCGGCTTTAATATTTTATTGTTTACCCAGGGTTTGTTGACCTTTGCGGGTTAATATTTGTTCCAACTAGGGGCAATTTAATCGCGGCGCTAGGTTTGTAACCTAGTGGGCTAAGTAAAAACCGAGCAACAAAGAGTTAATTGCCCCTAGGCAGAACCCTTCGGGCAGCGCCTGTTTGGCATTGATGCTACGTTATCGCCTATTTATGGGGAATAACCACACCACATAGGCTCTGCCTTGCCTAAACACCAAACAGACTGCTGCAAATTTAACCTTGAAAGTTCAACAGACCCTTGTTAAATAGTAAAGCTTGAACCACAACCACAGGTTGTAGTTGCATGAGGATTAGTTACAAAAAAGCGTGCGCCTTCTAATCCTTCAGTGTAATCAACTTCACCGTCTACTAAATATTGTAAACTCATCGGATCAACCACCAGCATCACGCCATTTTTGACGATTTCTAAATCACCTGGATTGGCCTTTTCATCAAAGGTAAAACCGTACTGAAAACCAGAACAACCACCACCCGTTACATATACGCGTAATTTAAGTTCTGGATTTTCTTCTTCATCGATTAACTGTTTAACACGATCGGCTGCCGCGTCAGTGAACTTAATTGGTAATTCTTCAGACATTTTAAAACCCTCAATATCGTAATGCCGTGATTATCTAATACCCGAGTGTTTTAATCAAGTATAGTAAGATAAAGGTTGCAGGCACTCGCTGCTGTTAGTAGCAAACTAAACCTAAATATTGAGTCCAGCATCGCTTATTTGCGTATTTTAACGTTAACTTTTCTATAAATGTAATTATTTTACAAAATCACAACGACTTAGCGAGTGGCTTTTGCTAAAATGACCGCTGAAAAATGCTGCGGGGAAATAAAGCATGTGGCTTGAGCAACTCAGGCGTCGATTAGCCAAACCTAAAACATCCGTACAATTATGCTTATTAGGCGTAAGTGCCGGATTAATAGCTGCATTTTTTATTATTTTATTTCGCTTAACGATTCTTTTTTTTCAAAGTATATTTTTAGAAACTCCCGACGACTTTACCACCCTCCCCACTTTAGAACGCGTATTAATGCCCCTTATTGCGGCACTCTTAATTGCGCTTTTTGCGGCTTTTACTGGCTTTAAACATTATCGCTTGGGTATTCCGTTTGTAATTCACCGTATTAAACGCCATTACGGGCAAATGCCAATATATAACACCCTAAACCAATTTGTTGGTGGTGCATTGGCTCTCATCAGCGGCTTTTCGGTGGGACGCGAAGGGCCTTCGGTGCATTTAGGTGCAACTGGGGCAAGTATCTTAGCAACTAAATTGCACTTACCTCATAACGCCATGCGTACCCTTAGTGGCTGTGGCATTGCAGCTGGTATTGCCGCCTCGTTTAACACGCCGTTAGCAGCGGTTATTTTTGTAATGGAAGTAGTACTTCGAGAATATAAAGTACATATATTTGTGCCAATTATGCTTGCAGCTGTTACTGGCGCTTTAGCAACCCAATTTGTATTTGGCGAAGGCTCAGAGTTAGCACTTATAAGCATTGCACCGCTAAGTGGCTGGCATTACCCGTACTTAATATTGTGTGGCATGGCGCTGGGCGCAATAGCCTATAGTTTTAATCAAAACTTAATGTTAATTATTAAAACGTTTAAACCACTTAGCATGTTTCCTCGCTTACTTATTGCTGGCTGTATTGCCAGCTTAATTGCGTATACCGTCCCCCAAGCTATGGGGTCGGGTATGAGTGCAATTACTATTGCGGTTGAATCCCCTGAAGACATGCAATTATTAACTACTATTTTAATTGCTAAGTTACTCGCCACATTATTTGCGATAGGTTTGGGTATTCCCGGTGGTTTAATTGGACCGGTTATAGGGCTGGGGGTTTTAATTGGTACTTTAATGGCCTTTTTTGCCCAGTTTATTAGCCCAGGTACAGATATAGCAGGCACTTATGGTGTACTTGGCATGGCAGGATTATTAGCAGCAACGCTGCATGCACCGCTTGCGGCTTTAACCACAGTGATGGAGCTCACTTCGTCTCCAGAAATAATAGTGCCTGCAATGATAGTTATTACCACCGCTTATGTTACCGCGCTGCAAGTGTTTGGTAATCGCTCGATATTTTTACAACAGCTGGATTTTCAAGAGTTACCTTACCAGGTATCTCCCGCTACTGAGGCACTACAAAAAGTAGGGGTAATGGATGAAATGGATGAAGACTTTAAGTTGCTTTACTCCGACGATAAACAGCAAATAAAAAACACCCTTGATGCGATGGACAGCCAAACCCCATTAATTGTATTTGATGAAGAAAATGGTTACCGATTGGCTGAATATGACTTGAGTTTAATGTCGGATCAAGTAACTAACCTTAGCTATATTAGTTTGGCCGGTATTAGCAGCCAAGCCACTTTAGCTGATGCCTTTGAGCTATTAAATGATAAGCGCAGTGGCGCATTGTATGTATATAACTTATTAGATAATCAACAAATTATGGGATTACTACGTTGGGATCAAATCCATCATATTTTAACCATTCGTAACAGCTTACTTTAATTTAAATGAGGGTAATATGAGCGCATTATTAATTTACAAAACCTTGCATATATTTTTTATGATTGCCTGGTTTGCCGGTATTTTTTACTTACCAAGGTTATTTGTGTACCACGCTATGAGCGAAGAAAGGGCATGCAACTCTATGCTTAAAGTAATGGAACGTAGGCTGCTTTTTTTTGTCACTCCGTTTGCCGTGTTAACCGCGGTATTTGGTGTACTCACTATAGTTGAATATGGCCGCGATTGGTTTAAGTACAGCATGTGGTTGCATTATAAACTAGTGCTAGTAATTATTTTATACCTATACCATGGTTACTGTTTTAAGCTTTTAGCTGATTTTAAACATGACCGTAACACTAAAAGTGACCGTTTTTATCGTATTTTTAATGAGTTACCCGTTATAGCACTATTAATAATAGTGGCACTGGCGGTAATAAAACCCAGTTTATAATAAAATGTTTCTAGGTAATTTACTCTGCCAACTAGCTAAGTAACTTTGCTATAATATGCGCGATTGCGTGCTCCTTTAAGGATTATCGCGCCTTTTTGAATAAGTAGGAATAACCCCATGTTAAGTTTCCAAGGTGAAAATATACTCTCAGTTAATCAACTCGACAGAGACTGTATTGAACGTATATTTGCAGTAGCTAAAAAAATGGAACCCTACGCTAAAAAACAAAAGCGTACTAACGTGCTAGAAGGTGCCATTTTAGCCAACTTATTTTTTGAACCTAGCACACGCACACGCGTAAGCTTTGGCACCGCTTTTAACTTACTCGGCGGACTCGTTCGCGAAACAACCGGCATGCAAAGCTCAGCGCTCGCTAAAGGCGAGTCGCTTTACGACACCGCCCGTGTTATTTCGGCGTATGCCGATGCTGTCGCTATGCGCCACCCCGATGCAGGTTCAGTAAGTGAATTTGCAACAGGCTGCTCAATCCCTGTGATTAATGGTGGCGATGGCCCTAACGAGCACCCCACTCAAGCACTGCTCGATTTATTAACCATTGAGCGTGAGCTTAACCGTTTTGAGCAAAACATAGATGGTATGCACATTGCGCTAGTAGGCGATTTAAAATATGGTCGCACTGTGCACTCTTTATCAAAACTATTATGCCACTATAAAAACGTGAAATTCTCGATGGTTGCACCCGATGGTCTACAAATGCCTAGCTATATATTAGATGCAGTAGATAATGCAGGTCATAAAATTGAATTGGTAAACAAAATGGAAGGTAACTTAGCTGCCGACATAGTTTATCAAACGCGTATTCAAGAAGAGCGCTTTCCTTCGCAAGAAGAAGCCAACAAATACCGTGGTGGGTTTAGAATTAGTCAATCAATTTACACTGCACATTGCAAACCTAATTCAGTGTTAATGCATCCGCTACCACGCGATAGTCGCCTAGAAGCCAACGAGCTAGATAACGACTTAAACGCAAATGACAATTTAGCTATATTTCGCCAAGTACAAAATGGCGTATTAATTCGTATGGCACTGTTTGCTTTAACCCTCGGCGTAGAAAACAAAGTCGAGCAGTATGAAGTAGACGTACCTTGGTTTAGCCGCAAACGCGATAGCTAAACCCACTTTTTTTGTGACAAAACAATAGGATTTTTCATGACAATTAGCCAAGACTTATTTGCACGCGCTCAAGCTTCTATTCCTGGTGGCGTAAATTCACCAGTACGTGCTTTTAATGGTGTAGGCGGCACACCGCTATTTATCACTAAAGCTGAGGGTGCGTTTACATTTGACGCCGATGGTAATCGCTATATCGATTATGTTGGCTCTTGGGGCCCTATGATCATGGGCCATAACCACCCTGCAATTAAACAAGCAGTACACGACGCGGTAGAAAACGGCCTAAGTTATGGCGCGCCTACCGAAGCCGAAATTTTAATGGCTGAAAAAGTAAAAGAGCTAGTACCATCAATCGAAAAAGTACGTATGGTTAGCTCAGGCACAGAAGCCACTATGAGCGCTATTCGCTTAGCGCGTGGTTTTACTGGCCGCGATAAAATACTTAAATTTGAAGGCTGTTACCACGGCCATGCCGACTCATTATTAGTTAAAGCGGGCTCTGGCGCATTGACTATGGGCGTGCCTAATTCGCCGGGCATTCCTGAAGATTTTGCAAAACATACGCTTACTGTATCGTTTAATAATTTAGATGAAGTGAAAGCTATTTTTGCTAAATATGCCGACGAAATTGCATGCATTATTGTTGAGCCTGTTGCTGGTAACATGAACTGTATTCCACCGGTTCCGGGGTTTTTAGAAGGTTTGCGCGACGTTTGTGACGAATACAAATCGGTACTTATTTTTGACGAAGTAATGACCGGGTTTCGAGTTGCACTTGGCGGCGCACAAGCCTACTACAATATAAAACCAGACTTAACCTGTTTAGGTAAAGTAATTGGCGGCGGCATGCCAGTGGGCGCTTTTGGCGGCAAAACCGAAATTATGGATTATATTGCACCGGTTGGCCCAGTTTATCAGGCGGGTACATTGTCGGGTAACCCAATTGCCATGGCTGCAGGTTTAAAATCGCTAGAGTTATTAAGCGAGCCAGGCTTACATGCAAAACTAGAAGCAACCAGTAAAGCAATTTGTGAAGGCTTTGAAGCCGGTGCTAAAAAAGCAGGCATTGCATTAACCACTAACTACGCCGGTGGCATGTATGGTTTTTTCTTTACTGATGCTGAAAAAGTAACAACTTACAAACAAGCTACTGAGTGTGATTTAGAGCGTTTTAAACGTTTTTTCCACCTGATGCTTGAAGAAGGTGTTTACTTAGCCCCCTCTGCTTTTGAAGCAGGCTTTGTATGTGCAGCGCACAACGAGCAAGAAATAAAAGATACCATTGCAGCCGCAGAGCGCGCGTTTGCTAAGCTGTAAAACATCAGTTTTATTCAGCCAATAAAAAAAGCCCTAACGGGCTTTTTTTATGTCTTGTAGTTATTCAAAACAGCTTAACGAATACACTGCGGCCTTGGTTCAAATTCACTGGCTCTTAGTGGTAGCTGAATAACTTTGCCGCACCCTGGTGGCGCTTGTTTACCCGTTAGCTCGTTAATAAACGCCCAGCGAATTGAAGGTGGACGAGTATCGGCTATCGCTTCGGGATTTAGCGGTTTTAAATAACGAATATAGGTCTCTAAAGCCCCTACACTACCGGTTAAGCCGGTACTTTTGTTATCATCTCGGCCTAGCCAAGCAACGGTCACTGTGTTTTGATCAAACCCGGCAAACCAGCTATCGCGTAAATCGTTACTAGTGCCCGTTTTACCCGCAAGTTGAATCGACGGAAAGTGTAAGTTTAACCGTTTTGCGGTGCCATCTTTAGTCACTCGTTTCATTGCGTATTTTGTCATGTACATGGCATCTTTAGCAAAACGCGGCTCAGATTTCACCTCATGCTTATACAATACTTTGCCTATTGAGTCGGTTAACGCAGAAATAGCGGTTAACTTTCTATATTCGCCATCGGCAGCAATGGTTGTGTACAATTGTGCTACCTCAAAACTAGACATTTCAAGTGCCCCCAATAACAACGATGGGTATTCGTTAATTCTTCCCTGCGCGCCTAACCCTCTTAGTGTATTTGCAACTTTATCTACACCTACATCAAGGCCAAGATTTACCGCAGGTATATTTATACTGCGACTAAAAGCTTTGTATAACGGGATCGCTCCGCGAAATTGACGATCGTAGTTTTCAGGTTGCCATACTTTACCTTGCTCATTGGTAACTTGCACCGGTGAGTCGTCAAGTAAAGTGGCTAGGTTATAATGTGGTAACTGCAGCGCGCTTAAATACACTGCAGGCTTAACTAATGAGCCAATATTACGTTTGGTATCAAGTACTCGGTTAAAGCCTGAATAACGCACATCGCGCCCAGAAACTAATGCCGATACGCCACCTTTTTCTACGTTAACTGAGATCATCGCCGCTTCAAGCGCGCGAGTATTAGGGCGTTTTTCTAAATAAGGCAAACTTGCCTGAATCGACTCTTCCATTGCCGTTTGTTTTTGTAAGTCAAAATAGGTAAACACACGAACACCGGCATCTAACACATTTTGATCGGGCAATAACTGCTTGAGTTCACGATTTACTAGTTCTAAATAACCTGGGTACGATTTTTGTAAACTGGCTTTCATTGGCGCTATATTCAAAGGACGTTTTAATGCAGCGCGGTATTCATTAGTACTCAAAAGTTTGTCTTCAACCATTAAGCGCAGCACTAAGTCACGACGTTCCATTGTGCGCTCTTCGTAACGACGTGGGTTGTAATAAGACGGCCCTTTTACCATAGCCACCAGCAGCGCTATTTGATCGTACTCTAGCTCATCTACTGGTTTAGAAAAGTAAAATTCAGCAGCCAAGCCCATACCATGTACACCTTGGTTATAAGACTGCCCTAAATATACTTCATTTAAATACGCTTCAAGTATTTGATCTTTTGAATAACGGTAATCTAAAATAAGCGCAATAAACGCTTCGTTTATTTTTCGTGTAAGTGAGCGCTCTCGGGTTAAGTAAATATTTTTAGCCAGTTGTTGCGTTAGCGTACTGCCGCCCTGAACTGTTCGCCCAGCACGAATATTACTATACAACGCACGTAAAATAGAAAATACCGATACGCCGTGGTGCTGATAAAAATTACGATCTTCAACCACTAAAAGCGTGTCTTTTAGCATTGCCGGAAATTTATCCAGCGGTACAAATTCACGGTCTTGTTTAGAGTCGTTACCTATACGCGCTATTTGCACCGGCTCCAGCCTAGCGTTGTTTAAACGCCGACCAAACTTGTCTTTAATACTAGCCACTTTTTGCCCTGCAAAACGCAGTTCAATTATATGCGCCTGTTCTAGCGCGTCATAAAATTCAAAATCGCGACGATATATTTTAATGCTGTTGGCAGTTTTAACATATTGCCCTGTACGACTTAACCTATTAACGGCTGAGTAGTTTAGCCGCTCTAACTCCCAAATAACCTCTTGGCTTGATAAGAACTGCCCGGGGTAAAACGCCATCGAGCGTGCATAAACTTGCGCAGGAAGCTGCCATTTATTACCTTCAAATTGACGAGTTATTTTTGCATCGAGGTAAATAAAATAAAGCGCCATAGCAATAAATGTCGCTAAACTAAGTTTCCAAAAAATAGACCATAGTTTATTGAGTAAAGATCGCTGAGCAACTGATGATTTGTTTTTTGTACTTTTTTTAGCGCCGTTACGCGGTGTACTTTTAGAGGGTTTAGCGCTGCGCTTTGTGGGGGTTTTACCTGTCGGTGTTTTTTTGTTATCAGCCATTTAAATGTAATTTATTCCAAGGTTTATTTTACGGACGTGAGCTTAGCATAGTCACCTACTAGTTCACCATTATAAGGTAAATTAACAACCCATCTTAGCAGCACTAAAGTTAACCTCCCCTGAAATAAAAAAGCGCTACCTAAGTAGCGCTTTGGACAACACACAATAACTTAAATTTAATTACTACGAACCGATACAAATTCTGGGTAGGCGTCAATGCCACAATCGTGTTGATCCATACCGTTTAGCTCTTCTTCTTCGGTAACCCTAATGCCCATAGTATGCTTTAAGATTGCCCACACCAGCAGCGAAGAAATAAACACAAAACCAATAATACACAACAAGCCTATTAACTGAGTTACCAAGTTTGCCTCGGCGTTTGTCACAGGTACTAGCATAATACCAAGTACTCCACATACGCCATGCACAGAAATAGCGCCAACTGGGTCGTCTATTTTTGCCTTATCAAGTATAACAATACTAAATACCACTAATGAGCCGCCTAATAACCCTAATAAACACGCCATCAATGGTGAAGGTGAAAGCGGATCGGCGGTAATCACAACCAGCCCAGCTAACGCGCCATTTAATACCATAGTTAAATCGGCTTTACCCCATAATGCTTTACAAACAAATAGTGCTGAAACAGCCCCCATTGCAGCAGCAGCATTGGTGTTTAATAAAATCTTTCCTACAGCAGTCGCGTTTTCTGCATCTGATATAAGTAGCTGCGAGCCGCCGTTAAAACCAAACCAGCCCATCCATAAAATAAACGTACCTAACGTTGCCAAAGGCAAGTTTGACCCCGGAATTGGGTATATTTCGCCATTTTTACCATATTTTCCTTTACGTGCACCCAGTAATAATACGCCAGCTAATGCCGCTGATGCGCCGGTTGCATGCACTATTGCTGAGCCCGCGAAGTCAACAAAACCCATTGCCGATAAAAATCCAGAGCCCCAAGTCCAGTAACCCTCAATAGGATATATAAGCCCAGTTAACACCAAGGTAAACACCAAAAATGCCCACAACTTCATGCGCTCAGCCACCGCACCCGAGACAATAGACATAGCCGTGGCAACAAAAACAACTTGAAAGAAAAAATCAGATTCTAGAGAGTGATCAGCATCAGCGGCTTGTGTACCAATTAAGCCACCAAATGAAGGAATGATGCCTCCCTCGGTATTCCCTACATACATAATATTGTAACCAACGAGTAAAAACATGGTGCATGCAATTGAATACAAGGCGATATTTTTAGTTAATATTTCTGTGGTGTTTTTTGAGCGTACTAAACCCGCTTCTAGCATGGCAAACCCTGCGGCCATCCACATTACTAATATGCCACAAATTAAAAAATAAAAGGTGTCGAGCGAAAACTTTAGTTCTATCAGTGTACTTTCCATAAATCCCCCTTAAAGTGCATCTTCATCAAGTTCGCCCGTACGAATACGAACAATTTGATCTAGGTCGTACACAAAAATCTTACCGTCACCTATTTTTCCGGTGCCTGCAACTTGCGTAATTGAGTCAACTACGCGTTGGCAGTTTTCAGTACGAGTGGCAATTTCGAGTTTAATTTTAGGAATAAAATCAACTTGGTATTCAGCCCCACGATACAATTCGGTATGACCACGTTGTCGACCAAAGCCTTTTACATCAACAACTGTCATCCCTTCTATGCCTAAATCAGCGAGTGCTGTACGCACTTCATCTAATTTAAATGGCTTGATGATTGCACTAATCATTTTCATTTTAGTCCCCTTAGGACACGTTATTGTTTTTCTTAGTTAATACAATCCAAGCTTTATGCCATTTTTATATGGCAATAAAAAACAATAACTTATAAAAATATTTTATATTTAAAACAAAAAAACGCACCAATTAGGTGCGTTTTTTTATATATAATACTTGATTGGTGCGTGTGTATTTAACTCAACGTATAGCTGTAACCTCTGCTAGCTGCAAAGTACTATTTAAAACCACACAATTGCGCCCTTGATCCTTAGCTTGATACAAAGCTCTATCGGCAACACGCATAGCAGCGGTTAAATTGGTATTTTGAAATTCGGCTAGGCCTATACTTGCTGTTATTGATAAGGTTTTATCACTGATAGTAAAGTCGTAACTTGCGAACTTTTGTATAAATAAATTTAAACACTTCTCGGCTTGTTCAACTTCTACTTGCGTTAATATAATTGCAAACTCTTCACCGCCAATACGTGCCACTGTACTGTTAGAAAATGAAGTACGGATTAAATTACTCACTTGTTTAAGTGCCTGATCGCCGCCGTCATGCCCAAATTCATCGTTTATTGCTTTAAAAAAATCTATATCGAGTAACACTAAGCTATTTTTCTGATTTTTATTTTTGAGTAGTTTTTCAGCATACTGATAAAAGTAACGACGATTATAAAGCCCGGTAAGATGATCTCGAAAAGCACTTTCTTTAATGTCTGCAATTAACGATAACTGCTCCATGGTTTGCAATACACGACAATGAAACTCTTCATTCATAAAAGGTTTAGTTAAAAAATCATTAGCACCATATTTAATAAATCGCGCCGATAAACCATGCTTACTCGCGCCTGATAACCCAATAATTGCTAAGTCATCACGGCCTCTAAAGTTTCTCACCGCTTTAACTAATTCAAAACCATCCATTGTTGGCATTGCATAGTCTGTCATGAGTAATTTAATTTCAGCATCGTTTTTGAGCATATCTAATGCTTGGCGTCCATCGTGCGCCTCACTGACTGCAAATAATTGTTTTTCTAGCATTTGCTTCATTAAAGTACGACTTAAAACCGAGTCGTCGGCTATTAATGCTTTACAGCCTTGGTTACGCAACAGCTGTGCAACTAATTTTATAGCGTAATTATATGAGTCACGGTTATCTTTTATCACATAATCAATTACGCCTAATTCTAACATTTGCAGGCGCTTGTACTCATCCATCTTAGAAGTAAGCACCACAGTAGGAATACCTTTTAATAAGGTATATTTGGCCACCTCACCATTTGGTGCGTCGGGGAGCGTTAAATCAACTAAGGCTAGTGTATAGCTGTGCTTACTTACAAACTCCTTACACTCAGATAAAGACCAAGCAAAATCAATGGCAACATCAAGATACTGTGCAGATATATGGCGAAGGACTTGTTGTACTACTTTACTATCTTCAACTATCAACAGTCTTTGCATAGGGCTTCTCTTTACTTCTAATTTGATTACTTGTTTTATAACCATATGTTCATCATAAATTTAAAGCCTTTAATGAGATTTTAAATTTATTAAAAAGCAAATTACACACCCTGTCGGTTTGCCACTATTTTTTTAAAGTAAATCTCACTTATTTAAGCTGCTATTTATAAATAGATGCGAATATACATTACTTTCATTACGATCGAAATAAAGAGCGATACAAAGCGTTAAAAGCTAAGTTTTTACACATTCTATTTACTCAACCACTATTATCGGCAACTAGTCTCAATACTTTTGTTTTTTTACTGAATATTTCTTTTAATAGAACATTAACAATAAAAAAGGGTCATTCATGAAGTTTAGCCAAAGTATTTTTTTACCTATTGCCGCCATTGCCTTAACACTTAGTAGTGCCTCCTTTGCCGATAATAACCAGCGTCGTATTGATATCGACAGCAAAGT
Organism: Pseudoalteromonas sp. SG44-5; assembly: GCF_014164175.1. Classification (NCBI taxonomy): domain Bacteria; kingdom Pseudomonadati; phylum Pseudomonadota; class Gammaproteobacteria; order Alteromonadales; family Pseudoalteromonadaceae; genus Pseudoalteromonas; species Pseudoalteromonas sp. SG44-5. Next base: position 11,949 of record NZ_JACJES010000038.1, read on the forward strand.
GGTTACTGAGCACAAAGCAAAAATTAATAATCAGCGCTTTTCATATACGGTTGCAACCGGTACGCAACCTGTTTGGGATGACAAAGGCGATGCTATAGCAACCTTGCAATATACTTACTACACCCGCGATAAGGTAGATGACAGAGCAAAGCGCCCTTTGCTTATTTCGTTTAATGGCGGCCCTGGCTCGGCATCGGTTTGGATGCACCTTGCTTATACTGGCCCTCGCGTATTAAAAATTGATGATGAAGGCTACCCTATTCAACCATATGGGGTTAAAGACAACCCTTACTCAGTGCTCGACATTGCCGATATTGTATATGTAAATCCGGTAAACACCGGCTACTCTCGGGTAGTTGAAGATAAAGACGGTAAATTACTCTCTAAAGCTGAACAAAAAGAGCAGTTTTTTGGCGTAAAAGCCGATATTAAGTACCTCGCTGAGTGGCTTAATACCTTTGTAAACAGAAACGAGCGCTGGCGCTCTCCTAAGTTTTTAATTGGCGAAAGCTACGGTACAACACGTGTATCGGGCCTTGCCCATGAACTGCAAAATAGCCAATGGATGTACATTAACGGCGTAGTATTGGTTTCACCAACCGATATTGGCATTAAGCGCGACGGCCCAATTAAAGCAGCTAACCGCCTGCCTTACTTTGCCGCTACAGCTTGGTATCACAAAGCATTAAATGCCAACTTACAAGCTAAAGACCTAGACGAGTTACTGCCTGAAGTTGAGCAGTTTACAATTAACGAACTGATCCCCGCACTGGCTAAAGGCGGCTTTATTGCAGATGATGAAAAGCGCCGCATAATTAAAAAAATGGCGCAATATGCTGGGCTTTCTGAAACCTTTGTAGAGCAAAATAACTTAGATATTCCAACGCAGTTTTTTTGGAAAGAGTTATTACGTGATCGCGGCCAAATGGTAGGACGCTTAGACTCGCGTTATTTAGGTATTGATAAACGCGATGCGGGCGAGTCGCCTGATTACTGGGCAGAACTCACGTCGTGGTTACACTCTTTCACACCCGCTATTAATCATTACTTACGTGAAGAGCTAAATTATAAAACAGATATTAAATATAACCTGTTTGGTAATGTGCACCCATGGGATAGAAGCGGTAATAACACCGGCGAAAACTTGCGTTTAGCTATGGCGCAAAACCCGTATTTAAAGGTAATGATTCAATCGGGTTATTATGACGGTGCAACTAACTACTTTGATGCTAAATATACGTTATGGCAGTTAGACCCAAGTGGCAAAATGCAAGACCGCTTAAGCTTTAAAGGCTACAGAAGCGGACATATGATGTACTTACGCCATGCGGATTTAGAGAGCTCTAATACCGACTTACGTGAGTTTATAAAGGCGGCATTACCTAAAGAAGGCCAAGCTGCTAAATACTAATCAGCAAATATAAAAAAAGGCTCGTAATGAGTAATGCCGATCAGTTAAGTAATAAAAAGCTTGACGATCGGTAAAATGAGATCAGAATCCTATGATCACAGGTCATAGGATTTTTTATGCAACTTGCTCACGAATTAGCTGCTACCCTCGAT
>NZ_JACJES010000039.1:0-13371 GCF_014164175.1 Pseudoalteromonas sp. SG44-5
GTGAGCAAGATCACGTTCATTTGTTAATTGAATACCCTCCTAAAGTACAATTAAGTAAATTAATTAATTCGCTTAAAGGTGTTAGCTCAAGACTAATGAGGAAAGAGTTTACAGAAATACACCGCAACTTATGGAACGGTGCGCTTTGGTCGCCTAGCTACTTTGCTGGATCTTGCGGTGGCGCGTCATTGGACGTATTAACAGCCTATATAGAACAACAAAATAGACCTAAGTAATGTTAATGCTACGCATTAAAGACTTACATCCCCGATATAAATGACGGGGTTTTTCATCAGGAACGATAAAATTTACACTTTAAACATGTATTTTTAACGGATTAACTTGTTAAAAATTGTTATTATTACAGTAATTAGACAAATAATTAGTAATAACATGAAATTAGCAGCAATACCCATGCTTATAATCGGTTTATGTGTTGGTTGTGCATCAACGCAAACGGTTACCTCAGAGCAGCTTAAACATACTCAATGGCAGTTATCACGTATTGATGGCCTAGCTATTCCGCCTTCGTTTAATGCGTCGGTGGGTTTTATTGAAGCACTGCAAGTCAATGGTTTTGCTGGCTGCAATAAATTTTTTGGTGAAGGTGAGCTGGACGATAGTAGCTTAACAGTTAACAAAATAGGGATGACCCGTAAGTCGTGTGGCCAACAACTTGATAAGTTTGAGCAGCAGTTACTACACGCACTGCAACAAGGCGCGCAGCTTAAAATGCAAGACCAGCAATTGGTAATGCAGGGCGAGAAAACATTTGTATTTATTGCGAAATAAAAAACGCCCTCTTGCAGGCGATTTTTAACTGGCGTACACTCAACGCTGATTTGCTAGATACTATTCGCAAATTAATAAATTACAAATACCAATTTGATACCCAAACAACTTAGCATTGCAGCTGCAGTTATAAGTGGCAAAGGTATATTTAATAATTGGTATTAATACTTGTCGGAGTGCCTAACTAAATAATTAGTTAAGGCTGAGATCGCGAAAGCGGGATCCGTGAACCTGATCAGGCTAATACCTGCGTAGGGAACAAGCTGCCTAAAATAGGACGCTTGTGCGTCTTTTTTTATGCGTACAAGTTATACCATCCGGTATTAAGTTCTGTTGGCTGCCAAGATTGGCTGTGACAGTAAACTGCTTAACCAATCTACGATCCAATGAGGCATTTTGCCTTCTCAATTCTTCGCACAAGACAACCCATAAACTATGAGGTAAGTCATGTCGAATACTGCAAAAAAATCATCGCGTCGTGAAACGCGAGCCGCTGCATCTGAATATATTTATAACTTAACGGGACAACCCTTTCCTAATTCGCACAAAGTGTATGTTGAGGGTACGCAAAACAACATTCGTGTAGGAATGCGTGAAATAACCCTAAGCGATACTTATATAGGCGGCAGTGATGAAAATCCAGTGTATGAGCCAAACGAGCCGCTACGTGTTTACGACACATCAGGCCCGTATACCGATCCAAACTTTAAGCTTGATGTACGCCAAGGCTTAGCAAAGTTTCGTGAGCAATGGATTGAAAGTCGCGGTGATACCGAGTTACTTGAATCAGTTACTTCACGTTTTACGCAACAACGTATGGCTGATGAAGGGCTTGATCATCTTCGTTTTGAGCATTTACCAAAAATACGCCGCGGTAAAGCGGGTAAAAATGTCACGCAAATGCATTACGCTCGCCAAGGCATTATTACCCCTGAAATGGAATACGTAGCGATACGCGAAAACATGGGGCGCAAAAAAATTCATGCTGAACTATTAGCCGCGCAGCATAAAGGCGAGTCGTTTGGGGCCAGTATTCCTGATTTTATTACGCCTGAATTTGTACGCGACGAAATTGCGCGTGGCCGGGCTATATTACCCAACAATATTAACCACCCCGAAACCGAACCTATGATTGTAGGGCGTAACTTTTTGGTAAAAGTAAACGCTAATATAGGTAATTCGTCGGTAAGCTCATCGATTGAAGAAGAAGTAGAGAAAATGGTGTGGTCTACTCGCTGGGGCGCCGATACCGTTATGGATTTATCAACTGGGCGTTATATTCATGAAACTCGCGAATGGGTAGTACGTAACTCGCCTGTACCTATTGGCACAGTTCCTATTTATCAAGCGCTGGAAAAAGTAAACGGCGTAGCGGAGGACTTAACCTGGGAGATTTTTCGCGATACGCTCATTGAGCAAGCTGAACAAGGCGTCGATTACTTTACTATTCATGCAGGTGTGCTACTGCGTTACGTACCAATGACCGCAAAACGAGTAACCGGTATTGTGTCGCGCGGTGGCTCTATCATGGCAAAGTGGTGTTTAGCGCACCATAAAGAAAACTTTTTATACACCCACTTTGAAGATATTTGCGAAATTTTAAAGCAATACGATATTTGTTTTTCGCTTGGCGATGGCCTGCGCCCAGGCTCGATTGCTGATGCCAACGATGAAGCTCAGTTTAGCGAATTGCGCACCCTAGGTGAGTTGACTAAGTTAGCCTGGAAACACGATGTACAAGTATTTATAGAAGGCCCCGGGCATGTGCCAATGCATATGATTAAGGCCAATATGGATGAGCAACTTAAACATTGCGACGAAGCACCGTTTTACACTTTAGGCCCGTTAACTACTGATATTGCACCTGGGTATGACCATATCACCTCAGGTATTGGTGCGGCTCAAATAGCATGGTACGGCTGCGCTATGCTGTGTTACGTAACACCTAAAGAGCATTTAGGTTTGCCAAATAAGGAAGACGTAAAAGAAGGTTTAATTACCTATAAAATTGCTGCCCATGCCGCCGATTTAGCAAAAGGTCACCCCGGTGCGCAAGAGCGTGATAATGCCCTATCAAAAGCGCGCTTTGAGTTTAGATGGCATGACCAATTTAATATTGGTTTAGACCCTGAGCGTGCCCGCGAATATCACGATGAAACACTCCCGCAAGAGTCGGGTAAAGTAGCGCATTTTTGCTCTATGTGTGGCCCTAAGTTTTGCTCAATGAAAATCAGTCAAGAAGTACGCGAATATGCAAAAGGTTTAGAAGCGCGTGGCATTGACCCTGCTAATGCTGCAGATACGATTACAATAAAAATGATTGATGTAGAAGCACAAATGAAAGCTAAGTCGGACGAGTTTAAAAAAACCGGATCAGAAATATATCATAAAGCGATATAAATCAGCTTAAGGTGTTGGGCTGCGGGCAGCGAGGGCTCGCAGCTAAAAGGAACTTTTATGTTTTACAATATAGCGGTAGTGGGGTTTGGTTTAACCGGTAGGTTGGCGGCGCTTGAGCTGAGTAAGCAACACCGAGTTACTGTATTTGAGGCAGATGATGAGCACTCTCAAAACAGCGCAGGCAAGGTGGCTGCGGCTATGCTTGCTCCTCTTGCTGAGTCGGTATTGTGCGAGGCTGATTTAGCTTTAATGGGGCTTGATTCTATAAAGCGTTGGCCTGGGATTATTGATGAGCTTGATAGTGGGGTTTTTTTTCAGCAGCAGGGCACATTAGTTGTCGCGCATCAGCAAGATAAAGGCGATTTACAAAGCTTTGCTCAGCGGCTAAAACCGTTAGCTAATTATACCGGGGAGTCGGTGAATTCCCAGCAAATTGAAATGTTAGAGCCTGAGCTTGCTAATCGTTTTAGTCAGGGATTATTTTTACCCTGTGACGGGCAAATAGATAATCAGGCATTTTATCAAGCCAGCTTTACACAGCTCAACAAACGCAAAGTAAAGTTTGTATTTAATCAACGGGTAACGATTAGCGATAATAAAATTAATAACCGAGAGTTTGATTATATTATTGATTGCCGAGGGCTTGGCGCAAAAGATGACAAGCCTCTGCGGGGCGTACGTGGAGAAGTAGCTAGGTTATACGCGCCAGAGGTGAGTTTAACGCGACCCGTGCGCTTAATGCATCCGCGTTACCCCATTTATATAGCGCCTAAACCCAATAATGAATACGTAATTGGCGCGACTGAAATAGAGTCGCAAGATACAGGCCCAGCCACAGTGCGCTCTGCTTTAGAGTTACTTTCGGCGGCTTATACGGTGCACAGCGGTTTTGCCGAAGCGCGGCTATTAAATATTCAAACAGGGTTGCGCCCGGCATTTAGCGATAACCGCCCACAAATAACACACGTTGGGCGAGTCATTAGTATTAATGGCTTATATCGTCATGGTTACATGTTGGCGCCAAGTTTAGTGGCAAATGCCCTTTTATGCATAGAGTGAAAATTAAATGAACATAACAATTAATGGTGAGTTAATAGCTATTAGCAGTAATAAGCTCATTAACTGTTTGCAAGATTTTGGTGGTGTTGCGCCATTTGCGGTGGCGATTAATGGTGAATTTATACCGCAAAGCCAGCATAGCGATTATCAATTAACTGAGGGTGATAGTATTGAGTTGCTCTCGCCGATTCAGGGCGGATAACAGCTATGCTAAATAATGACTATTTAACTATTTATGGTGAGCAAATAAAAAGCCGATTGCTAATAGGCTCGGCGCTTTACCCGTCGCCTGCAGTGATGAATGAATCGATTGTTGCATCGGGCGCTGAAATAGTCACGGTGTCGCTTAGGCGTCAGCAAAGTGCGGCTGCGGGTGATGATTTTTGGCAGTTAATAAAAAATACTGGGCTTAAAATTTTACCAAATACAGCAGGGTGTCATAGTGTTAAAGAGGCCATTACGCTTGCTAAAATGTGCCGTGAAGTGTTTGCTACCGATTGGATTAAGCTTGAACTGATAGGGGACGATTACAACTTGCAGCCCGATCCGTTTGCACTGTTAGAAGCAACTAAAATACTGATCGACGATGGCTTTAAAGTACTGCCATATTGCACAGACGATTTAGTGCTGTGCCAGCGTTTAAATGCTTTAGGCTGTGAAGTATTAATGCCATGGGGTGCACCCATTGGTACAGGTAAAGGCTTGTTAAACAGTTATAATTTAAAAACAATCAGAGAGCGCTTACCTGAGGCAACGTTAATAGTGGATGCTGGTTTAGGTTTGCCCTCGCATGCCTGCCAAGCACTTGAACTAGGGTATGATGCAGTATTATTAAATTCGGCGATTGCCGGGGCGGGTTGCCCTATAACTATGAGCCGTGCATTTAAAGCCGCGGTAGAGGCTGGGCGTTATGCATATAACGCCAAAGCAATGCCTGAAAAAGACGTTGCAGCCCCTTCAACCCCGACTATGGGTATGCCATTTTGGCATCAAGAATAAGTGAGACGAATATGAATAACGTAGTATGGACGATTGCCGGCTCAGACTCAGGCGGTGGCGCAGGTATTCAAGCCGATATAAAAGCAATGCAAAGTTTTGGTGTGCATGGGTGCACTGCTATTACAGCACTGACTGCGCAAAATAGTTTAGGTGTTGAGGCAATTAATGCCGTATCTACCGATATTATTGAATCGCAGCTTTTGGCACTCGAAAAAGATATGAAAGCCAAAGTAATTAAAATAGGCATGCTGGCAAATGTGCAGCAAATTCAATTGATCAGTGAACATATAAGCCATTACAAAGCCAAATGGCCAGTGCCGCCTGTTATTGTTTACGACCCAGTAGCTATTGCTACTAGCGGCGATTTATTAACAGAGGAAGACACAGTTAGTGCGATTAAAGAATGCTTATTGCCGCTGGTGGATGTAATAACCCCAAATACGCACGAAACTCAGTTATTAACTGGCGTGTACTTAATTGGCCCCGCGGCAATAAAAGAAGCTGCCAATAAGTTATTAAGCTGGGGCGCAAAAGCCGTGGTTATAAAAGGCGGACATTGGGATTATCCAAGCGGCTACTGTATAGATTACTGCATAAATAATTTCACTCAAAAAGGCGAAGAATACTGGCTGGGAAATGAAAAAATTCAAACGCCACATAACCATGGTACAGGCTGCAGTATGGCCTCGGTTATTGCTGCTTGCTTAGCAAAAGACTACCCGTTAAAAGATGCGTTTATTTTAGCTAAAGCTTATATTAATCAAGGGTTGAAAGTAGCGGTGCGCTACGGAGAAGGAATTGGCCCAGTTGCACAAACCTCATTTCCAACCAACTTAGGTGATTACCCACAAGTAATAGAAGCGGGCAGTTGGTTAGGCGATGAACTCGATTTTGACGTTCCGCTTGATTTTAATATGGCTGCAGATTTTGCACCCTGCGAAATTAAATCATTAGGTTTATACGCAGTGGTTGATAGTGTTGACTGGCTAGAAAAGTGCTTACAACAGGGCGTTAAAACTGCGCAGTTACGAGTTAAAAATAAAGACGATGCACAACTTGACGAATTAGTGGCAAAAGCGGTGGCACTGGGAGAGCAATATAATGCGCAGGTATTTATAAACGACTATTGGCAACTTGCAATTAAGCATGGTGCATATGGTGTGCATTTAGGCCAACAAGATCTAGAAAGCACTAATTTAGCGGCGATTAAAAATGCAGGACTTAGGCTGGGGCTTTCTACTCATGGCTTCTATGAAATGCTCCGCGCACATAATTACCGGCCAAGTTATTTGGCATTTGGCGCTATTTATCCTACCACTACCAAAGATATGACAGGGCAAATACAGGGACTAGAAAAGTTATTTAAATTTGTCCCCTTAATGCAAAGCTACCCAACAGTGGCAATTGGCGGTATAGATTTAAAGCGTGCCAGCCAAGTTGCCAAAACAGGCGTTGGTAGTGTGGCTGTGGTACGTGCAATTAGCGAAGCTGATGATTATGTGCAGGCAATAAGTGCGTTGCAAGCGGCAATAAATTAAATGGGCCAGGTTAATAGCCAAATGAATGAACTTAGCGATAAAGAAATGCTGCGCTATAGTCGCCATATATTGCTTAAAGAAGTGGGACTTGCAGGACAGTTAAAGCTTAAGTCGGCAAGTGTTGCAGTAGTAGGTGCGGGTGGCTTAGGCAGCCCCGCATTGCTGTATTTAGCTGCTGCGGGTATTGGTAAGCTTATTTTAATTGATGATGATGCGGTTGAGCTTTCGAACTTACAGCGCCAAGTGCTTTATAAAGTAAATCACTTAGGGCAAAAAAAGGTGGTTGCAGCAGGTAAAGTGCTTGCAAGTCTGAATAACCAAATCACTATAATTACTCACGCTGAAAAGCTTACTCAAGATAATAGCGCAGCATTACTCAATAATGCGGATATTGTGTTGGATTGCAGTGATAACTTTACCACTCGTTACAGTGTTAATCGCTTTTGTGTACAGCATAAAACCCCATTAATCTCCGGTGCGGCACTGGCAACAAAAGGGCAGCTGATTAGCTTAGACTTAAGAAATGCTAATAGCCCGTGTTATGGCTGTATTTTTCCACAAAGCGATATTGCGCCGCTTATCAATTGTGATAACGCCGGAGTAATTAGTCCGCTGTTAGGTATTATCGGCTCAATGCAGGCGCAGCTGACACTCAATATGTTATTAGGTCATTCTAGCGATTGTGTGTTTATGAGTATTAATGCACTCACTTTGCAGCAGCAACAATTTAAAGTGGTGAAAGATATCGACTGTAAGGAGTGTAGGTAAAGCCACGGTTTCAGGTGTTAGGTATCAGGCAGAGATCAGCCAAACTCGGTATTTAAGCAAACTGTAGGCGAGTTGTTTTCCACCGCGATTGAATTTATAAACTCACTGAAAAATAAAAACCCCGCGTTTATTACCATAAACGCGGGGTTTTTTTACCTGATATCTATATCGATATCTATATCTTAATCATCAATTTTGGCAAACGGGGTGCCTAAGCGGGTCACTGTTTCAGGAAGTTGATCATCAAGAATATCCGCTTTGTCGTCGCCCCAAGCAAGTACCACGGTAGAGCCAAGTTTAAAGCGGCCCATTTCTTCACCTTTTTTGAGGCTAATAGCGTTTTCGCCCTTGGTTGGGTAGTTCCAGCTAAATACATCGCTACCAGCTGGTGGTGTTACTGTACCCGCCCAAATAGTTTCAATGCTGGCAACAATAGTTGCGCCAACCAGTACCATAGCAAGTGGACCTATTTCAGTTTCAAAAATAGCAACCACACGTTCGTTACGTGCAAACAAGTTAGGCACGTTTTGCGCAGTCAGCGGATTTACTGAAAATAAATCGCCTGGTACGTAAATCATTTTACTTAATGTGCCATCAATTGGCATATGAATACGGTGGTAGTCTTTTGGCGCTAAATAAATAGTTGCAAACTTACCGCCTAAAAATGGGGTTGTATCGTCTTTATTACCACCAAGTAGTGCTTGTAGGCTGTAATCGTGACCTTTAGCTTGAATTAGTTGGCCGTCAACAATATCGCCTAATTGGCTAATTGCGCCATCTACTGGATGAATAATAATATCGCTGTCTGCAACTATTGGGCGTGCGCCATCTTTTAACGGGCGGGTGAAAAACTCGTTAAAGCTTTCATAATAAGCAGGATCTGAGTGTTTAGCTTCACTCATATCTACTTTGTATTGCTTAATAAACAGTTTAATTAACGTGGTTGTTAACATACCCGCTTTAGCAGCGGCTAGTTTTCCTACTACGCGTGAAATAAAGTGTTTTGGCATTGCGTACTGCATTGCGATTTTAAATTTATCTAAACTCACTGGTTGTTTCCTAAATTATACGCGAGGCGCGCGAGAGCCTGCACGGCCATCGGCCATTGTTTCTAAAATTCTGTGGTAGCTGTCAAAGCGCAATTGCGAAATTTTGCCATCAGCTACGGCTTCTTTAATTATACAGCCCGGATCGTTTAAATGTTTACAGTCTCTAAATCGACACCCGCCTATAAATTCTCTAAATTCTTTAAAGCACCAAGTTACACGATCAACTTCTAAGTGCCATAAACCAAATTCACGTATACCTGGTGAATCTATTAAGTTACCGCCGCTTGGTAAATGATGTAGGCGAGATACCGTGGTGGTATGTTGGCCTAAACCACTGTTTTCAGAAACTTCTTTAGTTAGAATTTCAGCATCTGGAAGTACGGTATTAACTAAAGTAGATTTACCTACGCCACTTTGACCAACAAAAATATTGTTTTTACCAACGAGTACATCTTTTAATTCGTCAATACCATCGGTACTTATATTACTAACCAATAAAACTTTGTAGTCGAGCTTGCGGTATACATCGAGTACTTTTTGTATTTCACTAAGACCTTGCGCATCGATTAAATCTATTTTATTTAGTACTAAAATAGGCTCTATACCCATATCTTCGCAGGCTATTAAATAACGGTCGATAATACTTGGGGTAAATTCGGGTAATACTGCTGACACCATTAATATTTGGTCAATATTAGCAGCTATTACTTTTACACCGTCGTAAAAATCAGGGCGAGTAAGTTGTGACCGACGCTCTTGCGTTGCTTCAATTACACCAGCTAAATCGCCTTCGCTTACTTTAGCGCGACGAAACAGTACTTCATCCCCACACACTAAATTAGACACAGTGCGGCGTATATTACAGCGTAGTACTTCGCCGCTTTCAACTTCCACATCGGCATGTTGACCAAAACGACTGATCACAATAGCGCTTTCTACTTGGCCTAAATTATCGGTTTGCCATTCTTGCGCACCTTTTTTAGCAGGCCTTGCATCAGCACTGCTTATACGCTTTTGATGATTAGCCTTGATCTGACGAGACTGGCCTTTACTTAATTTTTTTTGTTTTGCCACAGGAGGCCTATAACCTTAGTTAAATGTCGACTTAGCTAAAAAATGCTTTAGCTCGACGTATGATGCTAATATGATATATCGAAATGCGCTGGATCTAAAGGAAAGCACCGCTTAGGTAATTATGAATATTAATAAATCAAACTTAATTTGGCTCGATCTTGAAATGACCGGACTCGAACCAGAGACCGATAAAATACTCGAAATTGCGACCGTTGTCACTGATGCTGATTTGAATATATTAGCTGAAGGGCCAACTATTGCCATTCATCAAAGTAATGAGTTGCTTGATAATATGGATGAGTGGTGTACCACTCAGCATGGAAAATCGGGTTTAACAGCACGCTGCAAGGCAAGTACTTACGACGAAGCCTACGCGGTTGAGCAAACAATAGCCTTTTTAAAACAATGGGTACCTGCAGGTGCATCACCGATGTGTGGTAACTCAATAGGGCAAGATCGTCGCTTTATGAATAAATACATGCGCGAATTGGAAGACTTTTTTCACTATCGTAATCTAGATGTAAGCACAATTAAAGAGCTAGCGCGTCGCTGGAAACCAGAGGTACTTGCACAAGTGAATAAAAAAGGCTCACATCTTGCGCTAGACGATATTAAAGATTCGATTATGGAATTAAAGGTCTATAGAGAAAAATTCTTTAATTTATAAAAAACACTTGCAAACACACTGTATTATTGTAGAATCCTGCCCCGCTCAAGACGATAACCCACGCGGGGTTAGTGTGTTTGAGTTGTATAAATATAAAGCAGGACTAGCTCAGTTGCTAGAATGTTGAACGCGACTTGTCGCGCACCAACGTAAAATAACTAAAGAAATAAAAATGCGGCACTAGCTCAGTTGGTAGAGCGCGACCTTGCCAAGGTCGAGGTCACGAGTTCGAGCCTCGTGTGCCGCTCCAATTTCTAACCAAAAGAAATTGAAGTTATTTATATAACTAGAAGTAAAAATGCGGTACTAGCTCAGTTGCTTGAATGTTGAACGCGACCTGTCGCGCACCAACGGACGAATTACTGACTACTTTATAATGCGGCACTAGCTCAGTTGGTAGAGCGCGACCTTGCCAAGGTCGAGGTCACGAGTTCGAGCCTCGTGTGCCGCTCCAATTTCTAACCAAAAGAAATTGCAGTGTTGAATAAAAATGCGGTACTAGTTCAGTTGCCAGAATGTTGAACGCGATTTGTCGCGCACCAACGGACGAATTACTAACTACTTTATAATGCGGTACTAGCTCAGTTGGTAGAGCGCGACCTTGCCAAGGTCGAGGTCACGAGTTCGAGCCTCGTGTACCGCTCCAATCTTTTATATCTATTAAAAATATCCCTAAATAAAAAGCCATAAAAAATTCTTATTTTAAATACAATCTTTCTCTATCTGATTTCATATGCAGTGAACTATCCAGCGACTGAAGAACACTAGGTTTTCTCGCTATGCATTCGATAAAAATTGCGTTAAAGCCTTTAGTAATTAGCAACGATAGTTACTCGCGAAGGGCAAGTTCTTTACCAATAAAGTGATGTGTTTTTACTGTGATAATTAATGGGTATGCGGCGGGAGTGAGGTTTAAGCTTTGATGAGGCGACTTGTTAAAACAACTCGCCCTGGATGGTTGCTACAATTCGCCTAGTACCACCGCTGTCTCGATGTTCACCTAAATAAACACCTTGCCATGTACCTAAAGCTAAATAGCCATTTGTAATAGGGATGCTTAACTCACAGCCTAAAATACTGGTTTTTATATGAGCTGGCATGTCGTCGTCACCTTCATAATCGTGACGATAATAGGGTTGGCACTGCGGAACAAATTCATTAAAGTGGCTCTCCATATCCATACGTACAGTAGGGTCGGCATTTTCATTAATGGTTAGGCTAGCTGAAGTGTGTTGAATAAATAAGTGCAGTAAACCCACTTTGTAATTTGTGAGTTCGGGGATTTGAATGAGTATTTCGTTATCAATTAAATGAAAACCTCGGATACGAGGTTTTAAAGTAATGACTTTTTGTTGCCAACTCATAACTTATCGAAACTCACTTCAATATTGGCGTTACCCGCATCGCAGGTAAATGGCATAAGTATTTTTTTACCTTGGCTTTTATGGGTAATTGTATGGTCTTTACCAGATACAACTATTGGAGTTGCCATATCAAAGTCGAAACCTTTTTGACCCAATAAGTTTTTAGCGCCACCTGTAACCATATTAGTAATTTCGCCTACCATATCGGTTACTTCTTCATTTATACTATCCGGACGTTCGCCAAGCATACGCTCCATGATAGTTAGTGCTAACTGCTCATCAAAAGTTATTGAAAAAGAGCCTCGTGTTTGCGGACCAACCATTCCGATCAGGCCTGATACATCACCACAAGCTTTCTCATCAGTTTTAATGCGTGGCTTACCTGGCTTTAATTGTGTTTGAGCCATTGTACTTAATACATTGATCAAAGAAGATAAAAAAGGGTTGATGAACTCTACATTCATATAAATTACTCTTAAATTGGTGCTAAAAAATAGCTATATAAAATATTTATATCGCTACTAAAACTATGCAGCTCTGCAAGACTCACACCTTCCATGTGCTTCTATTGTTTGCGCCGATACAACAAACCCACCTTCCGCAGCTAAACTATTTAGCTCATGCGAAATAACGGTTGAATGCAGTTCTTTAACAAATCCACAGGTATCGCAAATTAATAACTGTACAGGATGAATATGATCAAAATGATGGCACAACATAAATGCATTGGTGCTTTCAATTTTATGAATAAAACCAAGCTCAGCCAAAAAATCTAATGCACGGTATATCGTGGCAGGTTTAGCGCCAGTTTCTGTTACTTTTAATTGCTCGAGCAAATCATACGCGCCCACACCACCTTGCGCACTTGCAAGTAAACGAAATACCTTTTCACGGATAGGTGTAAATCGCGCACCACGGTTGTCACATACTTGTTTTGCTTTACTTACGAGTGATTCTATATTCATCGTTCTCTTATCCTTATGCTACCTTGATATAATATCACACTGTATTTAAGTTGCAGTGTTTAAATTAAACGCGTTTGTTAAAGCTATTCACTAAGGCGTGTTTATCTTTAGAGGTTAAATTAATAGTAGCGAGTTTGGTTTTAGGGAGGGCAGTACTTATTGTATAGTGTCGCTATTTTCCATTAATAAGCGATAACGCTTGTTTGGATATTTGCTTGTAGTAAATGAGCAAGTAAATAATACCTATGTAGTAGCTTCAGTACTATATAGTAAAATAATGAAGGCCATTAGTTTTAAACTACATTAAAAGTACATTGGCTTTCTCTAATCTCTAATTACTCAGGTTATTACTTATAAAGAATTGCATGACTTTTAGTTTTGTTTACTATTTGTGCATGCTTAATATGCGTAGCGTAATAAGCACACTTTATATTACCCAAACAATCGAGTGGTGCTTAAATTATGCACTGCTCAATACCAGCTTAGAATGTAAAACCAAGTCGAGTTACCCAAAATGCAGATGGTTTAGTATTGTTTTTAATCGTTTGGTTTAAATATCAAGCGAACAGCATTTTATTTTAAGTTTTCTTTAAAAAACGCTTGCGTAAAACTGGCTGCGCCCTATAATGCGACCCCACTGAGACGGCAGACAGCAACGCTTAGCGAGGCAAGAGTCAATCAGTGAGTCGAGTAAAA